>JAUZGC010000002.1 GCA_030840105.1 Microbacteriaceae bacterium | reverse complement strand
TGATGAGCCAGCCCGCACCGAACGGGTCGCTGTTGACCAGCTCGGGCGAGGCGACGACGTCGTCGTTGATCTCGACGACCGTGCCGTTGACCGGGGCGAAGAGCTCCCCGACCGATTTGGTCGACTCGATCTCGCCGACGACCTTGCCCTCGGCGACGTCGCTGCCAACGGCTGGCAACTCGACGAAGACGACATCGCCAAGCTTCTCTGCCGCATACGCCGTGATGCCGACCGTCGCGGTGTCACCCTCGATGAGGATCCATTCGTGCTCGGCGGTGTACTGGAGTTCCTGGGGAGCAGCCATGATCAATTCTTCTTTCTGCTGTAGAAGGGGAGGGCAGTGACGGTGTAGCTGAAACGAGTGCCGCGGATGTCGACGGCCAATTCGGTGCCCGGCTCGGCGGATGCCGGCTCGACGTAGGCCATCGCAACCGGGACCCCCAGGGTCGGGGAGAGTGCACCCGAGGTCACGATCCCGATCGCGCGCTCTGGGTCGGCATTCTCGGACTGCGCGGACGGATACACCTCGTATCCTGCCCGCGCCGCACGCTTGCCGGAGCCGGTGAGACCGACGAGCACGCGGGCATCCGCTGCCGGCCCGATCTCGCTTGCAGCGCGTCCGATGAAGTCGACGGCCTTGCCGAGGTTGACGACCCGGCCAAGGCCGGCCTGCGCGGGGAAGAGCTCGCGTCCGAGCTCGTGACCATAGAGCGGCATGCCCGCCTCGAGGCGCAGCGTGTCGCGGCTTGCCAGGCCCGCTGGCACGAGGCCGCGTGCCTCGCCCGCTTCGAGCAGCATGGTCCACAACGCCGGCGCAACGTCTGGCGCGACGTAGAGTTCGAAGCCGTCCTCGCCCGTGTATCCCGTGCGAGCGACAAGCACCGGATGCTGGTCGAACGTCGCGGGGAACGACCAGTAGTAACGCAGCGCTGCAAGCCGCTCGCCGAAGTCCTCGCCGTCGAGCGCCCCGCCTTCCACCGCGAAGGCACCAACCGCGCGCAGGATGTCGAGCGACGCCGGGCCCTGCACCGCGATCAGCGCAATGTCGTCGCTTTCGTCGAACACCTCGGCGTCGAACGGTGCCGTGCGATCGCGCAACTCGTTCGCGACGACCTCGCGGTTGGACGCGTTCGCGACGACCATGAAGCGGTCTTCGCCCGTGCGATACACGACGATATCGTCGACGATCCCGCCAGAGCGCGAAAGCAACAGGCTGTACTTGGCCTGGTCGATCGCGATTACAGAGAGCGAGCCGGCCAGCGCGTAGTCGAGCGCGGCGCCGGCCTCCGGACCGATCACCACGATCTCGCCCATGTGCGAGAGGTCGAAGAGTCCGGCCGCGGTGCGAACCGCATGGTGCTCGGCGAGATCGCTCGAATAGCGGACCGGCATCTGCCAGCCGGCGAAATCGGTGAAGCTGGCACCGGCATCCAGATGGGCCTGGTGCAGCGGCGAGAGACGCTCCTCCGTGGTGGGCGTATCGGGCGAGGCCATGAGTTCTCCGGTCTTCGTCGGCCGGAGCCAGACGAGAGTGTGGCGAGCCCCATTCGAGACTCGCTTCAAGAACTCCCCCTCTGTCGTCCGGCCTGAGAGCTTCGCCGTGATCCGTAAGGGTCACGACTTTCACCGTGGGCGGGATGGGGGCGTGCTCCATCCACTTTTCAGAGTGGCCAGTTCGATGCGGTACGCGTACCTGAGAGATTGTCGGGGAGGATTGCTCCTTCGGTGCCGGCACAACGCTCGCGCGCGCCCGGCTCTCCCGCATCGACCTCGATGGCCCAATATTCAGTTGCATTCGCAACCGCCGCGACGAGTGGCTGCCCAGCCAGCATACCGTCCGGCCGACCGACCGATTCGCACTTCGAGAAGACAGAAACTAGGATGGTCACTGACTTAGGGTTGTAATGACCCTTACTGGATCGGGGCACACGAATGGTCTCAGGCGAGGCACGGAAGGTGGACGACGCGAGCGTCGCCCTGGCGGTTTCGACCGTGATCTTCGCGCTGCGCCAGGACGAGGCATCCGGGCTCGCGACGGTGTGGCTGCCGCTCGTGCGGCGCATCCGTGAGCCGTTCGATGGCCAGTGGGCACTGCCTGGCGGGCCGCTTGGCGCGGCAGAGGACCTCGCGACGGCCGCACGCCGCACGCTCGGCGAGACGACGGGGCTCACCCCCGGCTATCTCGAACAGCTCTACGCCTTCGGTGATGTCGATCGCTCCCCCGGCCCGCGCGTCGTTTCGATCGTCTACTGGGCGCTCGTGCAGTCGGAGGAGGCCCAGCGCGCGAGCGTCGGCGAGAACGTGCAGTGGTTCCCGGCCGACGACCTCCCCGCGCTCGCCTTCGACCACAACCTGATCGTCGATTACGCCCTGTGGCGCCTGCGCAACAAGATGGAATACAGCCGGATCGCGCACGCCTTCCTCGGCGAGACCTTCACGCTTACCCAACTCCGCGAGGTGCACGAAGCCGTGCGCGGGCGCGCGCTCGACCCCGCGAACTTCCGTCGCTCCATCGAGGGCTCGGATGCCGTGGTCGCCACCGACCAGCGCGTCACCGGCACGCGCCACCGCCCCGCACGCCTCTTCCGGTACAACACGTCCATCGACCTGGCCGACCAGGGGCCGCTCTCGCGGCTGAACGAAAGAAAAGAACCATGACGATCACCTCTTCTGTCGACACCAGGATCCAGCTCCTCGCGAAAGACGGGCAGGATGGCAGCACCTGCAGTCCCGACCTCGTGAACGAGCCGTGGACGTTCGACCTGCAGGCGCCGAGCTACGGGCCAGGCGCATCGATGGCCGATCCGATCCCGGCCGCCTCACCCCGCCAGGGCGAACTGCCGGAGGAGTACCGCACGGCGAGCGCCGCCGAGTTGCACGAGCGCATCCTCGCCGCGAAGGCGACCCTGGGCGACAGCGTTGTCACGCTCGGGCACTTCTACCAGCGTGATGAGGTCGTGCAGTACGCGGATTTCGTCGGCGACTCGTTCCAGCTCGCCAACGCGGCGATGACCAAGCCGAACGCGAAGACCATCGTGTTCTGCGGCGTGACCTTCATGGCCGAGACGGCCGACATGCTCTCCCGCCCTGACCAGTCGGTGATCCTGCCCAACCTGGCCGCCGGTTGCTCGATGGCCGACATGGCCGACATCGACTCGGTGCGCGAGTGCTGGGAGCAGCTCGCGGACCTCTACGGAACCGAACCGGATGCCGATGGCCGCGTTCCCGTCATCCCCGTCACCTACATGAATTCATCCGCCGCCCTCAAGGGCTTCTGCGGCGAGAACGGCGGCATCGTCTGCACATCCTCGAACGCGGAGACGGTGCTCGAGTGGGCCTTCGAACGCGGGCAGCGCGTGCTCTTCTTCCCCGACCAGCACCTGGGTCGCAACACGGCAAAAGCCATGGGCGTCCCGCTCGAGCAGATGCCGATGTGGAACCCGCGCAAGGCGCTCGGCGGCAACGACGATGCGACGCTCACCGATGCCCGCGTCATCCTCTGGCACGGTTTCTGCTCGGTGCACAAGCGCTTCACGGTCGACCAGATCGAGGCCGCGCGCGTGGCCTACCCCGATGTGCGCGTGATCGTGCACCCGGAGTGCCCGATGCCCGTCGTGGATGCTGCGGACGAGTACGGCTCGACCGACTACATCGTGAAGGCCATCGCCGCGGCACCCGCCGGCTCGACGTTCGCGATCGGCACGGAGATCAACCTCGTCCAGCGGCTCGCCGCGGAATACCCGCAGCACACGATCTTCTGCCTCGACTCCGTGGTGTGCCCCTGCTCGACCATGTACCGCGTGCACCCCGGCTACCTCGCCTGGGTGCTCGAGGGACTCGTCGAGGGCGAGGTACGCAACCAGGTGACGGTGCCTGCCTCGGTCACCGAGCCCGCACGCATCGCACTTGAACGGATGCTTGCAGCCAAGCCGAACACAACCATGGCGGCCTGACGTGCCGAGCGATCTGCGGCCTGACGTGCTGCCTGACCTGCCGCCTGACGCGCCGAGCGTGATCGTCGTCGGCAGCGGGATCGCCGGACTCGTCGCGGCACTCACCGCGAGCGCCACGCATTCGGTCACCATCGTGACCAAGTCGGAACTCGCCGAGAGCAACACGTTCTATGCGCAGGGCGGGATCGCCGCCGCAGTGTTCCCCGATGACAGCGTCGCTGCGCATGTCGATGACACGCTGCGCGCTGGCGCCGGGCTCAACGTCGTCGAGGCCGTCGAGGCGCTCTGCGCCGAGGGTCCGGAGCGAATTCAGGACCTGATTCGGTTCGGCGTGGAGTTCGACCGGGCTGGCGGTGCCGGCGGGACCGTCGGCGGGGTCGGGGCTGGCGATGCACTCGTCGGGGAACTCGCCCGCGGTCTCGAGGCCGCGCACTCGCGCGCCCGCGTGCTGCACGCGGGTGGGGATGCTACGGGTGCGGCGATCGAATCCGCTCTCGTGCGCGCCGTGCGCGAGTCGGCCGCGAGCATCCTCGAGCACACGTTCGTGAGCGACCTGGTCGTACGGGACGGTGCCGTCGTAGGGATCGAGACGATCGGGCGGGACGGCGCCGCGGCGACTCTCGAGGCCGACGCGGTCATCCTCGCGAGCGGCGGTGCCGGGCAACTGTTCCGCCACACGACCAATCCGGCCGTCGCTACCGGCGACGGGGTGGCAGCGGCCTGGCGGGCGGGCGCAGAACTCGCGGACGTCGAGCTCTACCAGTTCCACCCAACAGCCTTGGCCGTGCCCGGCAATTTCCTCGTGTCCGAGGCGGTGCGCGGCGAAGGCGCCGTGCTGCGGAACGCTGCAGGCGAGCGCTTCATGCGCTATGTCCACGACGATGCCGAGCTGGCGCCACGCGATGTCGTGGCGCGGGGCATCGCCGTCGAAATGGCCGCGCAGGGCGGCGCTCCCGTCATGCTCGACGCGACCCGGCTCGACGCGGAGTTCCTCGCCACCCGTTTCCCGACAATCGACGCCGCGGCCCGCAAGGCCGGTCTCGACTGGGCGCGCGAACCGATCCCCGTCACGCCGGCCGCCCACTATTGGATGGGCGGCGTCGCGACCGACACTTGGGGGCGGACGTCGCTGTCGGGGCTCTACGCCGTTGGCGAGGTCGCGTGCACCGGCGCGCACGGCGCCAACCGGCTCGCCTCGAACTCGCTTCTCGAATCGGTCGTGTTCGCGCATCGCGCGGCGACAGATCTGGCGGCGTGCCGGTCGAACGACATGTGGCAGTCGAGTAGCGAGCGCAGCGAGACCCCTCTGTGGTGGTCGAGTAGCGAGCGCAGCGAGACCCCTCTGTGGCGGTCGAGTAGCGAGCGCAGCGAGAGTATCGAGACCCCTGACGAGTCGACATCCGCGGTTTCGATACGCGGGGCGCTTCGCGGCCCGCTACTCAACCAGCACCACGGCGGGGCGCTTCGCGGCCCGCTACTCAACCAGCAGGGCGACATCCACCAGGGCGATCAGCAGCTCGTCGACCGGGCCGCGCTCCAGCAGCTCTTGTGGGATGCCGCCGGCGTCCACCGTTCGGGACCCGGCCTGGCAGCAGCCGCCGAGACTCTGGCCGGCTGGCGCGCCGCCGATCCCACCACGGCAACGATCGCGCAGCGCGAGGACGCCAACCTGCTCGACCTGGCGCGCTTGCTCGTCACCGCAGCGCTCGCTCGTGAGGAGTCCCGCGGCGCTCACTTCCGATCCGACTATCCATACGTCTCCAACGAATTCGCCCGGCACCTCGTCTGGGCACGAGAGGTTTCCGTTTCATGCTGACGCAACAGATCATCGACACCGTCGTTCGCGCCGCCCTCACGGAGGACGCGCCTTGGGGCGACCT
>JAUZGC010000016.1 GCA_030840105.1 Microbacteriaceae bacterium | reverse complement strand
CAGTGGTAGCGCATCACCTTGCCAAGGTGAGGGTCGCGAGTTCGAATCTCGTCATCCGCTCGAGTCTGGTCCGATCGAAAGATCGGACCTCTCAATCTGGTGGTGAACCCAAAACGGTGGATTGGCCTAGAGGCGAGGCAGCGGCCTGCAAAGCCGTATACACGGGTTCGAATCCCGTATCCACCTCCAACCTGTCGGGTGAAGATGACAGGTCTGGGCGATTGGCGCAGCGGTAGCGCGCTTCCCTGACACGGAAGAGGTCACTGGTTCGATCCCAGTATCGCCCACGGAAGCATCCGGACTCACGAGGTCCTGGTGCTTTTTGTCTTTCTGAATCGCTAGCAACCCCCGCCACGGCGGGGGTTGCTGCGTTAAGCCTCCTTATCGCTCGGCACTAAAGTTGATCTAGTCCGTAGAAATTAGGGAGTGGAATCAGGTGTCTGACGGCTTCGAGCTCTTCACCGACCGTTCCGTTGTCGCCATGCGCGTCAACGGCGAGCTGAAGGACCTCGCGACGCACGTCACGCCAGACGACGCCGTCGAACCCGTCACGATCGACTCGCCAGACGGGCTCAACATTCTGCGCCACTCTGCAGCGCACGTCCTCGCGCAGGCCGTGCAGTCGATCAACCCGGAAGCAAAGCTCGGCATCGGCCCGCCCGTCACCGACGGCTTCTACTACGACTTCGATGTCGCAGAGGCGTTCACCCCCGAGGACCTGAAGGCCCTCGACAAGGCGATGGACCGCATCATCCGCCAGGGTCAGCGCTTCATCCGACGCACCGTCACGGATGACAAGGCGCGCGCCGAGCTTGCGAACGAGCCATACAAGCTGGAGCTGATCGGCCTCAAGGGCGGAGCGGCCGACGGTGGCGACAACGAGAACGTCGAGGTCGGCGGCGCCGAACTCACCATCTACGACAACGTCGACCCGAAGACGGGCGAGACGGTCTGGAAGGACCTGTGTCGCGGCCCACACCTGCCGAACACCCGGATGATCGGCAACGGATACGCGCTCACCCGCGTCGCCGCAGCGTATTGGCGCGGCTCGGAGAAGAACAAGCAGCTGCAGCGTGTGTACGGTACCGCCTGGCCGACCAAGGACGAGCTGCGTGCGTACCAGACCAGGCAGGAGGAGGCCGCCAAGCGCGACCACCGCAAGCTCGGCCAGGAACTCGACCTGTTCTCGTTCCCCGAGGAGATCGGTTCCGGCCTCGCGGTGTTCCACCCGAAGGGTGGAATCATCCGGGCCGAGATCGAAAACTACATGCGCGAGCGACTGCTCGCCAACGACTACGAACTCGTCAACACGCCCCACATCACCAAGGGGCACCTGTACGAGATCAGCCAGCACCTCAGCTGGTACAAGGACGGCATGTTCCCGCCCATGCACCTCGATGAGGAACGCGACGCGGATGGCCACGTCACCCGTCAGGGCCAGGACTACTACCTCAAGCCCATGAACTGCCCCATGCACAACCTGATCTTCCGGGCGCGCGGCCGCAGCTATCGCGAGCTGCCACTGCGCCTCGCCGAGTTCGGCACCGTGTACCGCTATGAGAAGAGTGGCACCTTGCAGGGACTCACTCGGGTTCGCGGCCTGACCCAGGACGACGCACACGTCTACGTCACGCCAGAGCAGGTCAAGCCGGAGTTGGCGCGACAGTTGGAATTCGTCCTCGAGACGCTGCGCGGATACGGCCTCGACGACTTCTACCTTGAACTGTCGACCATGGACCCGGAGAAGTCGGTCGGTACCCCAGAGCAGTGGGAAGAGGCAACGGAGACTCTGCGTCAGGTCGGCATCGAGTCGGGCCTCGAGCTCGTCGACGACCCGGGGGGAGCGGCGTTCTACGGCCCGAAGATCTCGGTGCAGGCGCGGGACGCGATCGGCCGCACCTGGCAGCTCTCGACCGTTCAGCTCGACTTCAACCAGCCGGCCTTGTTCGAGCTGGAATATACCTCGGATGACGGCTCCCGCCAGCAGCCCGTGATGATCCACCGCGCCCTGCTCGGTTCGATCGAGCGATTCTTCGCCATCCTGCTCGAGCACTACGCGGGTGCCTTCCCGGTCTGGCTGTCGCCCGTGCAGGTCGTCGGCATCCCGGTCGCCGACGCGTACGGCCCGTTCCTCGATGACGTCGTCGCGCAGCTCAAGGCGCGGGGAGTTCGCGCCGAAGTCGACCACTCTGACGACCGGATGCAGAAGAAGATCCGCACGCACACCAAGGCCAAGGTGCCGTTCCAGCTCATCGTCGGTGAGGAGGATCGCGACGCGGGCGCCGTGAGCTTCCGATTCCGCGATGGCAGCCAGGTCAACGGCGTACCCGTTGCGGATGCGATCGATCGCATCGTGGGCTTGATCAAGACGCGTGAACAGGTCAACACGGCATGGCTCGCCTGACCGTCGACGACTACGCCGGGCACGAGGGCGAAGACGGGCCGTTCCGTGCGGAAGGGCCGCAGGGCGTTCGCATCGACGACTCCAGCCACCTCGCCGGTGTCCCAGACGAGTTCCAGCGACTGTGGACGCCGCACCGCATGGTCTATATCCAGCGCGGGCAGCAGCCGACCAAGGACGAATGCCCGTTCTGCATCGCGCCGAGCATGAGCGACGAGGATGCCTTGATCGTCGCGCGTGGCAAGCACGCGTACGTGCTGCTCAACCTGTTCCCGTACAACAGCGGGCACGTGCTGGTCTGCCCGTACCGCCACGTTGCGATGTATGACGAGGCGACTCCGGAGGAGGTCGCCGAGATCGGTAGCCTGACCCAGACGGCCATGCGCGTGCTCACGGACGTCGCACGCAACGACGGCTACAACATCGGAATGAACCAGGGCATCATCGCGGGGGCAGGGATCGCGGATCACCTCCACCAGCACATCGTTCCGCGCTGGTCCCAGGATGCGAACTTCCTGCCGATCATTGCCAAGACGAAGGCCCTTCCTCAGCTGCTGGGCGAGGTGCGCGAGTCGATCGCACGCGCCTGGCCGGTCGAGGACCACGAGTAGAATCGAACAAAGCGTAACTTCGGTGGCATCCCCGCCGAGGGGGAGTCGTGCGCCGCAGAGGCGGCAGCGCACAGGAAGAGGACACAGTGACTGACACAACCACCGCTGAGCAGTTCGGCTCGAGCCGCGTCAAGCGCGGGCTGGCCGAGATGCTGAAGGGCGGCGTCATTATGGACGTGGTCAACGCGGAGCAGGCGCGCATCGCCGAGGACGCGGGCGCGGTTGCCGTCATGGCCCTCGAGCGCGTGCCGGCAGACATCCGCTCGCAGGGTGGCGTCGCACGCATGAGCGACCCCGACCTGATCGAGGGCATCATTGCCGAGGTGTCTATCCCCGTCATGGCCAAGGCGCGTATCGGTCACTTTGTCGAGGCGCAGGTACTCCAGGCGCTCGACGTCGACTACATCGACGAGTCCGAGGTTCTGAGCCCCGCCGACTACGTCAACCACATCGACAAGTGGGGCTTCACCGTACCGTTCGTGTGTGGTGCGACCAACCTCGGCGAGGCGCTTCGTCGCATCAACGAGGGTGCCGCGATGATCCGCTCGAAGGGCGAGGCCGGAACGGGCGACGTCTCCGAGGCGACAAAGCACATCCGCAAGATCAAGTCGGAGATTGCCGCGCTCAGCGCGATGAGCAAGGACGAGCTGTATGTCGCGGCCAAGGAACTCCAGGCCCCGTACGATCTGGTGCGCGAGATCGCCGAAACCGGCAAGCTCCCCGTCGTGCTCTTCACGGCCGGTGGTGTCGCAACGCCCGCCGACGCAGCAATGATGATGCAGCTGGGTGCAGACGGCGTGTTCGTCGGCTCCGGCATCTTCAAGTCCGGCAACCCGGCACAGCGTGCGGCCGCGGTCGTCAAGGCGACGACTTTCTACGATGACCCCGCTGTCATCGCCGAGGTGTCGCGCGGACTCGGTGAGGCCATGGTCGGCATCAACGTCGCCGACATTGCTGCGCCGCACCGACTCGCAGAGCGTGGCTGGTAGTCCCAACGCCCCCGTGCGGGTCGGGGTTCTCGCGCTCCAGGGCGACTTCCGGGAACACCTTGCCGTTCTGCGCACTCTCGGGGCGGATGCCATTCCCGTGCGCCGCCCGGAGGAGCTCACCGACATCGGCGGTCTCGTCATCCCCGGTGGTGAATCGAGCGTCATGGACAAGCTCTCGCGGGCCTTCGGGCTCGCCGAGCCGCTCAAGCGCGCAATCGCAGACGGGATGCCCGTATACGGCACCTGTGCCGGCCTGATCATGCTCGCGGACACGGTCATCGACGCGATCCGGGGCCAGGAGAGCCTGGGCGGGCTCGACGTCTCCGTGCGCCGCAACGCGTTCGGTTCTCAGCTGGATTCGTTCGAGACCGATCTCGATATTCCGGCCGTGGGCGCCGAGCCGATGCACGCCGTGTTCATCCGCGCGCCCATCGTCGAAACGCTGGGGGAGAAGGCGACGGCGCTGGCCTCGCTCGACGACGGGCGGATCGTGGCCGTAGAGCAAGGCAACCTGATCGGCACCTCTTTCCATCCGGAGGTCACGAACGACCTCCGATTCCACGAATACTTCTTGCGCAAGGTTCGCGACGCCGCGCGCTGACCGGTCCGACATCCGCGCCCTGACTTAGAATGGTCAGGATCTGTAGAGGTAGTGAGGGAGCACAGTGTCCGGGCATTCCAAGTGGGCAACGACCAAGCACAAGAAGGCGGTCATCGACTCGCGCCGTGCCAAGTCGTTCGCCAAGCTCATCAAGAACATCGAAGTCGCCGCCAAGATCGGCGGTGCCGATATGTCCGGCAATCCGACTCTCGTCGATGCGGTCCAGAAGGCAAAGAAGACTTCGGTTCCGAACGACAACATCGACCGCGCGATCAAGCGCGGCGCCGGGCTTACCGGTGAGTCGATCGACTATGCGACCATCATGTACGAGGGCTACGGACCCCACGGCGTTGCGCTGCTCATCGAGTGCCTGACTGACAACAAGAACCGCGCGGCGGCGGATGTCCGCACCGCCATGACGCGCAACGGCGGAACCATGGGCGACCCTGGCAGCGTCGCGTACAACTTCCATCGCAAGGGTGTCATCGTCGTTCCCCAGTCCGGGAAGGTGACCGAGGACGACGTTCTTGCGGCCGTGCTCGACGCAGGTGCCGAGGAGGTCACGCCGCGAGGCGAGTCGTTCGAGGTCGTGACCGACGCATCCGCCCTGGTGGCAGCTCGCACGGCGCTGCAGGACGCCGGAATCGACTACGACTCCGCAGACGTCGAGTTCGTGGCGACCGTTCAGGTCGATGGTGACGCCGAGACGGCGCGCAAGGTCTTCCGGTTGATCGACGCCCTCGAAGACTCCGACGACGTGCAGAACGTCTACACCAACCTCGATCTCTCGGCCGAGGTCCAAGCCGAGCTCGAGGCAGAGTAGGCGCCGCGCCCATGTCGGTGCGGGTTCTCGGCATCGACCCTGGTCTCACGCGGTGTGGTGTCGGCATCGTGGATGTCGCCTCCAACCGCACGGCGCAACTGGTCGACGTTGCGGTCATCCGCACCCCGCCTGGCATGCCGCTCGAGGAGCGGCTGCTTGCGGTCGGCACCGGCATCGAGGAGTTACTCGACAAGCATCGGCCCTCGGTTGTCGCGATCGAGCGCGTTTTCGCTCAGCACAACCTGCGCACGGTCATGGGGACGGCCCAGGTCAGCGGTGTTGCGCTGCACTCTGCGGCCAAGCGCGGGTTGCCCGTCGCGCTGCACACTCCGAGCGAGGTCAAGGCGGCGATCACCGGTTACGGCTCCGCCGACAAGCGACAGGTGCAGGCGATGGTGGCACGCATCCTCGGGCTGAGCGAAGTGCCCAAGCCCGCGGATGCGGCGGACGCCCTCGCGATTGCGATCTGTCACGCGTGGCGATCGCCGGGTGGGGCGACATCCGGTGCGGATGCGGCTGGCGATCGGGCAGGACTGACACCCGCGCAGGCTGCGTGGCGCGCCGCTGAGCGCTCCACTCGCGTGACGGTGGTGCCCCGTAGGCTGGCCAAGTGATTTCCTCTCTTCGCGGCACCGTGCTCGCCGTATCCGGCGGAACCGCGGTGATCGAGGTCGGCGGTGTTGGCCTGGCCGTGCAGCTGACCCAGGACCACGCGCTTTCGCTGCGGGTGGGGGAGCGGGCATTCGTGCTCACCTCGCTCATCGTGCGTGAGGAATCGCTTTCGCTGTTCGGATTCGTCGACAAGG
>JAUZGC010000077.1 GCA_030840105.1 Microbacteriaceae bacterium | reverse complement strand
AGTGATCGAGGTCGATCCGCCGCGGCGGCTCGTACACACGATGCACGCGTTCTTCAGCGACGAGGCGAAGGCCGAGGGCCCGACGCGCGTCGCGTGGGACATCGAACCCATCGGCGACTCGTGCCGTGTCACGGTCACGCACGACCAGATGCGTGAAGGCGCCAACGACCAGATCTACGGCGGTTGGCCGATGATCCTCTCGGGACTGAAGACCTGGCTCGAGACGGGCGAGCTGCTCACGACGCCCGGCTCGCTCATGTACGCCAGCCAGGACTGATCCTGGCCACCCGCGCTGGCTGACGCTGGCTGCCCGCCCTGACTGACGCTGGCTGCCCGCGCTGGCGGCATCCGTTAGTGGTCGCGCGTCGTGTCTGCGCCCACCCGGGGCGTGTGCGCCCGCGCGACCGGGCGCACACGTGCCGCGCGGGTGCAGACACGTGATAGTTACCGTTTCGGCGGGTAGTGCCTGGCGCAACGGGCACTACCCGCCGGAACGGGCACTATGGCCGGCGCCGCGAGCTTTCCGCCGCGACGAACGCACTACGGCTGGCCCCCCAGGACGAGCGCACTACGACTGGCCCGCCGCGAGGAGGGCTCGCGTGCGGGCACCGAGCGCATCCGGGTCGAGTGCTAGCAGGTGCTCGAGCGTGTCGACATCGCGCCGCAGCCCGGATGCCGCAGGCACCGACAACTCAACGTAGCCCGCGGCGGCGTGCGCCACGCGCGACCCCGGACCGAAGGCCGGCGCGTGCGATGACGCATGCAACGCGGTGATCAGCACGGTACCGACGTCGTCGGCATCGGCAACCATGGCGAGCGGATGCCGCGCAGCGAGCTCCAGCGTCGCTGCGAGCTCGCGACCACTGAGCGCGGGCACATCGCCGAGCAATACAGCGACGGCGCCCTCGCCTGCCGCCGCGACGCCGGCCGCAATCGCGGCGTTCAACCCGCCGCCACGGTCGTCAACGACGGACGCGCCGAGCGCTGAGAACAGTGGCGCCGCGTCGGGAGTCGTCACGACGACCACGCGGGCGGCCCCAAGAGCCGCCTCGACCGAGTCGAGTGCGATCGCCATCGCCAGATCGGCGGATGCGCCCAGCCGCGACTTCGCATCCGCGGTCCCCTTCACAGGGATGACCACGGTCCACTCAGTCGACACGGTCCGGTCAGTCGACACGGTCCAGTCAGTCGACACGGTCCGGTCAGCCGGCACGGTCGCCGCGGTCCTCGGCGGGCGGCGTGGCGGGCTCTGCAATGAGCGGCGCCACGGGCGCTGTGGCGGGCGGCGCCGCAAGTGATGTGGCGGGCTCTGCACCGAGCGACTCCTCGGCGCGAGCCACAGCGACCTGCGCCCGCCCCGCCTCGAACCCCTGCTGCCACGCCTCGTCGGTGCCGAGCCGGAACATGTCGGCCTCCGCCGGCCGGACGAGCGCGCGCGCGCCCGGGGCCGTCCCATCCAGCAGATGCCCGAGCCCACGCACGACCGCGACCGGAAGGCCGGCGCTCTTGCCCTTGACCAGGTCGGCGGCCGCCGCGATCTCGTCGCCGACGGCCGGGGTTGTCACGTCGAGCCTGCGCCCGTGCGCGTCGAGCGTGCCGCGCAGGTCATCCAGCAGTCGAACGCCGCTCGCGCCGATCGCGATATCGGTCTGGCCCTGGCGCCAGGGGCGGCCGACGGTGTCGGTCACGATCACGCCGATGTGCACGCCGAACCGGCGCTCCAGCGACGCGCGCAGCCGAGCGGCGGAGGCATCCGGATCGAGGGGGAGCAGCAGCACGGTCCCCTCCGGTGTGTTGCTGGCGTCGACGCCCGCGGCCGCGGAGACCATGCCGAGCCGGTTCTCGACGATGCGGGTGACGCTTCCGGGGTGCTGCCTGGTCGCAACGATCCGCACCGTCTCGTCGGTGATGGCCTGCTCGCGGTCGGCGGCTTCGACGACGCGACCCTCCGCCTTCGAGACGATCTTGCTGGTCACCGCGAGGATGTCGCCGTCGGCGAGCGCGCCGCCCGCCACGCGCGCGGCACGCGCCGCATCGACAGCATCCAGCGCACCCACGGCATCCCCGATGATCACGGCAAGGTCATCGCCCGGCACGATCTCCGGAATGCCCGAAACGGCATATACGGATAGCACGCGTCCCGCCCTCAGCGCTTGAGCGCCGGCAGAACGTCGCGCCCGAACGTCTCGATCCACTCGCGCTGGTTGCGCCCGACATTGTGCAGGTAGATCCGGTCGAATCCGAGGTCGACGAACTGCTGGATGTACGCGCGATGCACGTCCGGATCCTCTGAAATCACGAGCCGCCCCTCGAAATCCTCCGGCCGCACGAGCCTGGCCATCTGTTCGAGCTCAAACGGCGAGCGGATGTCGCCCTTCGGGAACTTCATTCCACCGTTGGGCCATTCGACCAGGGCGTTCCGCAGCGCCTCCTCGTAGGTGGGGGCCCAGCTCAGGTGCAGCTGCAAAACCTTCGGCATCGTGGCCGGATCCTTGCCCGCCTCCCGCGCGCCGTCATCGAACTTGGCGAACAGGCCGGAGATCTTCTCGAGCGGCGCACCCACCGTGATGAGTCCATCCGCGGATTTGCCCGCACGCCTGGCCGTCACGGGTCCGGATGTCGCGACCAGGATCTCCGGCGCCACCTCGGGCATCGTCCAGAGCCGGGTCGTCTCCAGCTTGTAGAACTGGCCGGCGTGCTTGACATCCTTGCCGGCGAGGGATGCCGTGAACAGCTTCGAGATGATCTCGATGGCCTCGAACATCCGGTTGATGCGTTCCGGCGCTTCCGGCCAGTAGCCGCCGATGATGTGCTCGTTGAGCGCCTCGCCGGAGCCCAGCCCCAGCCAGTGCCGGCCCGGATACATCGCTGCGAGCGTCGCGGATGCCTGTGCAACCATCGCAGGATGCCACCGGAAGGTCGGCGCGGTCACCCCCGGCCCAAGGTCCCCCTGCGTGCGCTCGCCCACCGCCGTCAGCACATTCCACACGAACGACGACTGCCCCTGCGCGGGAACCCAGGGCTGGAAGTGGTCAGCGGCCATCACGCCGGAGAACCCGTGCTGTTCGGCGAATGCGGAGAGTTCGACGGCCTCCATCGGCGCGAACTGCTCCAACATTGCCGCGAAACCTACGCTCAGCGAAGTGGTCATGGACCAATGGTGCTACCAATCGCCTTCCAGGGGTCAAGGAAACGTCAAGTAAATTGGCCTCATGCGTGTCGCGACCTGGAATGTCAATTCGATCAGAACCCGCTTTGGCCGCGTGGTCGACTGGCTCGTGCGCGAGGACGTGGACGTCCTCGCCATGCAGGAAATCAAGTGCAAGCCCGAGCAATTCCCGGCGGCCGCGTTCGAGGACGCGGGTTACGAGCTCGCTATCCACGGCCTCAACCAGTGGAACGGCGTCGCCTTCGCGAGCCGGCGCCCGATCGAGGATGTCTCCATCGGCTTCCCCGACATGCCCGGCTTCGCCAAGGGCGAGGACGGACCGGATCTCCCCAAGGAGGCGCGCGCTCTCGGCGTGACGGTCGACGGGATGCGCCTGTGGAGCCTGTACGTGCCCAACGGGCGAGCACTGGATGATCCGCACTACGAGTACAAGCTCGACTGGCTCGCGGCACTCGCCGCGGACACCCAGCGCTGGCTCGCTGAGAATCCGGCCCAGCCGCTTGCGCTGATGGGTGACTGGAACGTCGCTCCGCTCGACTCCGATGTGGGGGACCCGAGCCTCATTCCCGGCCTCTCGACGCATATTTCTCTGCGTGAGCGCAGTGCCCTTGCGACGTTCGAGGCCATCGGCCTCCGGGACGTCGTCCGCCCTCTGGTTCCGGATGGTTTCACCTACTGGGACTACAAGCAGCTCCGGTTCCCTCGCAACGAGGGTCTGCGCATCGACTTCATCTTCGGGTCGGCGGCGTTCGCCGATCTCGTGGCTGGGGCAAGCATCCATCGCAATGAGCGGAAGGGCGTCGCGCCGAGTGACCACGTTCCAGTCCTGGTCGACGTGGATGCGCCCGCCGGCGATGACGACGACCGCCCCATGATCTTCGGCTAGCTATGCGAGCAGCGCGGCGATCACGATGAGCGCGGGCACCGCGAGCAGGGCGGTCAGCAACACGGTGTCGCGCGCAATAACCTCGCCCCGCCCATACCTGCTCGCGAAGTTGTAGACGTTCTGCGCCGTCGGCAGGGCTGCGAGCACGACGGCCGCGAAGAGCGCCGTCCCGTGGAGCCCGAAGACCAGTCGCGCGATCAGGTAAGCGATCGCGGGCATGATCGCTGCCTTCAGGAGCGAGGCCACGATGATCTCCCTGAGACCGGATCCCGCGCGGAACGGCCGAGACCCGTGCAGCGACATCCCGAACGCCATCAGCAGTAGCGGCACGGCCGCCCCGCCGATCAGCACGAACGGCGCAAAGATGGCATCAGGCAGCTTGAGGCCTGTCACGTCGACGACGACACCGAGCAGTGAGGCGATGATCATCGGATTGCGCAGGGGTTGGGTGAGGACCGTCCGGACGGATGCGTGGCCGCGCGACGTCACGTCGAGGATGCCCAGTGCGATCGGTGCGAATACGACGAGCTGCAACAAGAGCACGGGAGCGATGTAGGTGGCGCTGCCGAGGACGTACACGGCGACCGGCAACCCGATGTTGTTGATGTTGACGTAACCGGAAGAAAGCGCACCGATGGTGGTCTCGGTGGCCGGTCGCCGAAACGCGATCCGGCTCACTGCCACGTAGATGCCCATGGTCGCCAGAGCGCTGATGGCCGCGACCAGGACAAACGACGAGAACACGACGTGCACATTGGCCTTCGCCAACACCGTGAACAAGAGAGCCGGGTTCGCAACGAAAAACGCGATGCGATTGAGCACGAACCCCGCGCTCGGACCGCCGATCCCGACGCGGCCCACGACATAGCCGACCAGTATGACGAATGCGATGATCGCGAACCCGATCAACACACCTGCCATGCCTCAAGACTACGGGGCGCGCGGACCCCACTCTGCCGACCGACGGACGGCGCAGGCCCATGACACGCTGGGCCACGCGTGTACCAAGTCACTATCGCCTTTGGTGCCCGTTTGGGGTTTCATTACGAAACATTTCATCCCTGTCAGTCACCACTGATGTGCCGCAGGTACTGTCGAAAAGCCGGTTCTCGCCGTGCCATTTTTCGTCCCACCCCCAGGAGCAAGCCGTGTCAACATCCTCACGCGCTTCTGTGCGGTCTGCCGGCGCCGCGCCATCGGCACCCGGCGGCCTGCTGAACACGGCCTATTCCGTTTCGTTCGAAGGCGTTGGCCGTGACTTCCTGGCGGAGAAGAAGCGGGGCGAGACCGCTTCCGCGAAGCGGGTGCTTCGGGATGTCACCCTCGAGGTCGGCGCTGGCGAAGTCCTCGCCATCCTCGGTGCCAGCGGCTGCGGCAAGTCGACCTTGCTGCGGATTGCGGGTGGCCTCGACTCCCCGAGCGCAGGGCGCGTGACGATTGACGGCAGCGCCGTCAACGGCGTCGACGAGCGCTGCGCAGTCGGCTTTCAGGAGCCCCGACTGCTGCCCTGGCGCACGCTCGCCGACAACATCGCTCTCGGCCTTCCCCGCGGCCTCAGCCGCGAAGCGGGGGCGGCTCGCGTGGGCGAACTCCTCGACCTCGTCGGCCTCGGGTCGGCGGCCACACTACGACCACGAGAGGTCTCGGGAGGAATGGCCCAGCGAGCATCCCTGGCCAGGGCGCTCGCGCGCAACCCCGGTGTCCTGCTGCTCGATGAGCCATTCGGCGCGCTCGATGCACTCACCCGGCTGAAAATGCAGGACCTGCTGCTCGACGTACACGCCGCAGACCCGACAACCGTTCTCCTGGTCACGCACGATGTGGATGAGGCCCTCCAGCTGGCGGACCGGATCCTGCTCCTCGGCACCGACGATGACGTCCCCGGCGCATCGATCAGGCAGATTGTCACCGTCCCCGGAAGGCGACCGCGCGATCGCGGCGATGCAGAACTGGCCGAACTCAGGGCCGAACTGCTTGCCGGCCTCGGCGTCGACCGGCACGGCACTCGCTCGACCACACAGCACACCAGACAGGAAACTCCATGAAACGACGTACCATCACCGCTGCGCTCCTGGCGGGCGCAGCCGCCATCTCCCTCGCGCTCACCGGGTGTGTTGCCGGCGAGGGCGCCGCAGGTTCGACGACGGCCGCGACGGCCTCGGGAACCGGCACCGTGACCAAGGGCGGCACGCTCAACATCGACTACGCCACGTACAACCCGTTGAGCCTTGTGATCAAGCAGGAGGGCTGGCTCGAGGCCGCACTCAAGAAGCAGGGCATCACGGTCAACTGGGTGCAGTCGACGGGCTCGAACAAGGCGAACGCCGCGTTGCTCGCGGGCGCGATCGATGTCGGCTCGACCGCGGGTTCGGCCGCACTGCTCGCTCGCGCCAACGGCTCGCCCATCCAGGCGATCGATATCTTCTCCCAGCCGGAGTGGTCCGCCCTCGTCGTCGGCCCCAAGTCGACGATCACATCCGTGAAGCAGCTCAAGGGCAAGCAGATCGCCGCGACCAAGGGCACCGATCCGTACTTCTTCCTGATCCAGGCGCTTGCCGCAAACGGCATGAAGCCGAGCGACGTCACCATCCAGAATCTGCAGCACGCCGACGGCTGGGCCGCCCTGCAGAACGGTTCTGTCGACGCGTGGGCCGGGCTCGACCCGATCATGGCCAACGCGCAGCAGTCCGGCGCGAAGCTCATTTACCGCAACGTCGGCTTCAACACCTACGGCTTCCTGGACGCGACCCAGTCGTTCATCAAGACCGAGCCGGATGTCGCCCAGACCGTGGTGAACACGTACGAGTACGCGCGTGCCTGGGCGCTCAAGCACCCGACCCAGACCGAGCAGATCCTGGCCACGGCCGCGAGCATCCCGCTCCCGGTCGCCACGACGGTGATCAGCCAGCGCACGAACCTCAACGTTTCCAACGTTCCTGGTCCTGCGCAGCTCAAGGTGCTCAAGACGGTCGGCCCGCTCTTCGTTCAGACCGGCGACGTCGCGAACCAGGGTCTCATCAACACGGCACTCAAGACGCTCCTGAACCCGACCTTCGCCAAGAAGGCTGACCCGAGCGTGATCGGCAAGTAGGTTGGACCGTCGG
>JAUZGC010000278.1 GCA_030840105.1 Microbacteriaceae bacterium | reverse complement strand
GCGCGCTCTTTACGTTGTGTGTCGCCGGGGCTAGTGCCCAGACAGGACGCGGTCTAGCGTCGGAACATGTCTCAACCCTCGCCCGACCAGTCCGCGACCGATCAGCCTGCGACCGACCGATCGGCCGTCAAACGCCGCTCGACCGGGCGGCCACTCCGGGTGGTCGCCGTGTCCGGCAGCCTGCACGCGCCGTCCAAGACCACGGCGCTCGTCAAGGAAATCCTCGCGTCGCTCGGCCGCGAGCTCGACATCGATGCGCACCTGATCGAGATCAACGAGATCGGCCCGGGTTTTGCGGGGACGCTGCGCAGGGACCAGCTTCCGGCATCCGTCGAGAAGGAACTGCATCGCATCGAGACGGCGGATCTCCTCGTCGTTGCGAGTCCGGTGTATCGGGCGTCATTCACGGGGCTGTTCAAGCACCTCTTCGACTTCGTCGGACAGTACGCGCTCGTCGATAAGCCCGTACTGCTCGCCGCAACGGGCGGCAGCGACCGGCACGCGCTCATCATCGAGCACCAGTTCCGGCCCCTTTTCGGGTTCTTCCAGGCCCTCACGCTGCCGATCGGCATCTACGCTAATGACTCCGATTTCGCCAACTACGAGGTCACGAGCCTCGACCTGCAGGAGCGCATCGATCTCGCGGTCGGGCGTGCGCTGCCGCTCATCCAGATCAACGTCGCCGAAACGGATTCGATCGCGCGCTCGCTGATCGGGCAGTGACGTCCGGCCTGACGCCGCCATCCGGCCGCCCTGACGCCGTTCGCGACCGCCGAGCCTAGGCTGGTCGCATGGCCAACCGCCTCGCGGACGCGATCAGTCCCTACCTCCGTTCGCACGCCGACAACCCGGTCGACTGGTATCCCTGGGGTGCGGATGCCTTTGCCGAGGCCGCGCGCCGCGACGTCCCCGTGCTCGTCTCGATCGGGTATTCGACCTGCCACTGGTGTCACGTCATGGCCAGGGAGAGCTTCAGCGATCCGGCGCTCGCGGGGTACCTCAACGGGCACTTTGTCGCGATCAAGGTCGATCGCGAGGAGCATCCCGATGTCGACGCGAGCTACCTGTCCGCGGCCGGCGCGTTCACCGAGAACCTCGGCTGGCCGCTGAACGTCTTCGTGACGCCGCACGGGCGTGCGTTCTATGCCGGGACGTATTTTCCTCCCCGGCCTGCGCAGGGGCATCCGTCCCTCGTGCAGGTGCTCGAAGCGGTGTCGGATGCCTGGACCGACCGCCGTGACGAAGTCGAGGACAGCGCCGCGATGGTCTCAGAGGCGCTCGTCCGGGCATCCGCCGCCGCGTCATCGCCCGCCGACCTGCCGGGTGACCTGGCCCTCGAACGCGCCGTCGAACTTCTCGCGGGACACGAGGATGCAGAGTTCGGCGGGTTCGGCGGAGCGCCCAAGTTCCCGGTCGCGCCTGTTCTCGGGTTCCTGCTCGGTCGGATCGATGGTGCCGCACTCGCGGTGCGGACTTTGCAGAGGATGGCCGCTTCCCCGCTGCGTGATCCGGTCGAAGGTGGATTCTTCCGCTACGCCACGCGTCGCGACTGGGGCGAGCCGCACTATGAGCGCATGCTCTACGACAACGCGCTGTTGCTCGACGCGTACACCCGCGCCTGGCAGCGTGCTCACGGCGACTCACCAGCCGGGTGGGCGGCAGTCGCGGCCGCCGGGATCGCCGGGTTCCTCATCGATGTGCTCCAACTGCCCGATGGCGGGTTCGCCTCTGGCCAGGATTCCGAAAGCACAATCGACGGCGCGCGCGTCGAGGGACGCTATTACACGCTGGGCGCCGACGCCCGCGCCGAGCTCGCTCCGCCGCCGCTCGACGAGAAGGTGCTGACCGGCTGGAATGGCTTCGCGATTTCCGCGCTCGCGAGAGCCGGCTTCGCCTTCGAGAGGTCCGACTGGATCGCAGCCGCCCGTCGCGCAGCTGACACGCTGCTCGAGCACCACCTCCGGGCCGACGGCAGTCTGGTTCGCGCCTCGCTCGCGGGACGCGCATCCGATGCTCGGGCGACGCTCGAAGATTACGGTGCTTTCGCCGGAGGACTTCTCGAGCTGGCGCTCTCGACCGGCGAGGTGCACTACGCGGATGCCGCCCGACGACTGATCGACGCGACGCTCACCGACGCGACCCTCACCGACGCGACCCTCGTCGAGCCTTTCGTGGTTCCCGGTGGGAGCGATCCGGTGCTCGCTGAACAGGGCCTCGCGATCCGGGTTGACCCGTCCGAGGGTGCGTATCCGTCCGGACTCACCGCCACGGCCGCTGCTGCGCACACTCTCTACCTACTCACTGCCGACCCTCGATACAACGAGGCCGCTCGTTCGGCTATGCGGCTCGTGGCCGCGCACGCTGTCGCGAGTCCGATCGGGTTCGGGGCGGCGCTCGCGCTGATGTCGGAACTGGCGACCGAGCCGGTGCAGCTCGTAGTTGTCGCGCCGACCGCCGAGAGCGAGGACTCGTCCCCTGCGAGCGCTTCGCCCCCGATGGCCGGCTCATCCGGTTCGGCCATCACGGTCATCGGCGCCGCGCGGACCTGGCCCGACCGGCTCGTTGCGCTGACATCCGACGCCCAGGCGGCTGCATTCGCGGCATCCGGATTCGAGATCTTCGAGGGCCGTTCAAGCCGCGATGGACTCCCGACCGCCTACCTCTGCCGCGACTTCGCCTGCAAGCTGCCTACGACGGATGCGGCCGTCCTCCTTCGCTGACGGGACGCGCCCCACGGCCGAATGGCAGGCGTGCCAAGCTGTGATGGTGCGCGATTCGGCACGTCGGTGCGCGCGAGTGGTTCACAGCTGAGCAATCGGTGCTGGCGAAAATCGAAGGGCGAATGATGAGCGTTGTCGTTGTGGGAAGCGCCAACCTTGATCTCGTGTACCGGGTGGAGCGCATTCCTGGCCCAGGGGAGACCGTGCTGGCGACTGGGTACGAGAGCAACCCGGGTGGCAAGGGCAACAATCAGGTTGTCGCCGTCGCTCGCGCAGGCGCGTCCGCGACCTTCGTGGCTGCCCTTGGCCGGGACAGCGCCGCTGATGAGATCGTCGCGAGTCTGGACGCATCCGGAGTCACGCAGTTGCTTCGGCGGGTGAATGCGCCAACGGGAACGGCCCTCATCACCGTCGACCAGAGCGGGGAGAACACCATCGTGGTCAACTCGGGTGCGAACGCCCGGCTTCGCGACCTCGACGAGGGTGAGCTGGCCGCCATCGTGCAGGCCGACCTGATCCTTTTGCAGCTCGAGACTCCGCTGGAGACGGTGGTCGAGGCCGCGGTGGTGGCGCGCGAGGCCGGAACGACGGTCGTGCTCAACGCGGCGCCCATCCAATCACTGCCAACCGAGCTGTTCGACAGTGTGGACCTCGTGATCGTGAACGAGCACGAGGCTGCCCAACTCGCGCGCGGTGTGCACCCCGGGATCGAGATTCCCGAGACGGTACACACGGCGGATGCCGCCCACATCGCCGACGTCCTCACCGGCCTCGGCGTCGCCGTGATCATCACACTCGGAGCGGAAGGCGCCCTGGTCTCGGTGCCGGGCGAACCCGCGGCTCACGTGCCTGGCATCCGCGTGAAGGCTGTCGATACGACCGGTGCGGGCGATACTTTTTGCGGTGGTCTGGTCGCAGCGCTCGATGCGCGCGTGAGTCACGGCGCCGATCGCCGAAGCAGGCCCGAGCTCGACACGCTCGTTCGCGCGGCGGAGTTCGCGACGGCGGCGGCCGCGCTCTCGGTTCAGCGTGTCGGGGCAGTTCCGTCGATCCCGACTCTCACTGAGATCAAGGCTTTCCGCTCCACGCGCTGACGGCGTCCCGCGGCGCGGCTCAATTCGCGTTGATGCGCCCGAGCAACCGCCAAACCGCCTGCGTCAGACCGGGGTGGTCGAGTGCGATTCGACGGAGTACTTCGTATTCGAACGTCGCCAGATGGGATGGATTCGTTGACGGATGATGCGCCCGCGCCCTGATCTCACCGAGATCGTGCGCAGCGATGCTTTCGTCACGCAGCCTGTGCACGACGTGCTCATCGACGCTAGGTAACTCGGGGATAAACTCCCACGGATCTTCACCGAGCCGGCATCGCTGGTCGATGACCGCTGCGAGTTCGTCTCGCGCCTCCTGGCGCAACACTTCCAGGCTCGTCGGTACGCTTCCCGTCACACTGTCCTCCTCGACGTTCGCGGTAGTCGTTCCTCCACCCTACGTCGAACCCCTGTGGCGCTGCTCTACTTCACCCGCGCCAGCAGAAACGCGTTGAGCTGCCCGGCGAGAGCCGCATTCACGGGGAACTCCCGCCCATCGAGGCTGCGGAGCGGCGCCGCCTGGCGCACGCTTGAGACCAGCCAGAGGGCATCCGCTTCGTCGAGCAGGTCGGCTGCCACCCGCTCGTACGCGGTCTCGAAGCCGCGCTCCTTGAAGAATTCGAACACGCTCGCCTGCGTCGTCCCGGCGAGGATGCCCTGATCGGTCTGCGGTGTCACGATCCGGTTGCCGAACCGCGCGATGACGTTCGAGGTCGGGCCTTCGAGCGCATAGCCATCCGAGCTCACGAAGATCACGTCATCAGCCCCACGTCGCGCCGCCTCTCGCACGGCGGCGCGGTTCACCGCATACGACAGCGTCTTGGCGCCCTGCAACAGCCACGGTGAGGTCTGCGCCACGTCGTGCCGGTAGCCGCGATCCAGCCGGACAACGCGGATGCCATCACGGCGGGCCGCGCCGAAGTCCTCGACTTCATCCGCATAGACCCACCCGGTCGCCATTCCCGTTCCCTCGACTCCGCGCGTCATGATGATTTTCGCGAAAAGCTCAGGCGACGACCCGGATTCGCGCTCGTGGGCCGCGATCGCGGCGAGCACGGCCTGCCGCCAGACCGTGCGGTTGGGCTCCGGCATGTCCATGAGGCTGGCCGAATGCGAGAAGCGCGCGAGGTGCGGCTCCAGAGCTTGCGGATGCCCGTTCGCCACGCTGATCGTCTCGAAGAACCCATCGCCGCGGGTGACGCCGAGGTCCATGACGTTGAGCTGCGGCGCATCCGCGCGAGCCTGCACGAATCCCGCATCCTCCGCCGGAGGTGAGGACAGGACCGGGCGCGTGACGAGAAAGAGGATGGGTGTGCTCATGCTCTATTGTCGCCGCCCCGTCGCCGTCAGTCGATCTCGTGCGAGATTTGGAAGCCTTTGCCGCCTTGCGGTTCGCGATCCGACACCGTCACGGATCTCACGATCGCCCCGTGCGGACCGGACTTCAGCCACGTCAGCATGCTCTCGACGGATGTCTCCTCACCCTCGATCTCGACCTCGACCGACCCGTCGTCCCGGTTGCGGGCGAACCCGCTGACGCCGAGCGCGGATGCCCGCCCGCCCGCGCTGTAGCGGAACCCCACGCCCTGCACACGGCCCTCGATGATGGCTCGTCGACGGATCATGTCACCATTGTGCCCCTGCTGGAGCGCCAGCGGGGGTTTCCGGCGATCGGATGCGCTGCGCGGGCCGCCGGAGCGGTCAGAGCGGCGGTGCGTCCGCGTCCGGACGCGCTACGCGGCCCGCCGCAGCGGCGCGTCAGCGTCGGCGGCCCACTCGTTGAGCGACCCGTCATAGATGGCGACGTCAGTGCGGCCGAGCAGCGCGAGCGCCAGCGCATCCGACGCCGCGGCAATGCCGCCGCCGCAATAGGTGACGATCCGGCTCGGGTCGTCGACGACATCCGCGAACGTGATGCGCAGGTCGTCGAGGGGGAGCAGCGCGTTCGTCTCGCGGGAGACCAGCCGCCCGGCTGGCACGTTGACGCTGCCGGGGATGTGGCCGAGCCGCGGACGCTGGCCGGTTTCACCCGCGAATTCCTTCGGTGGAAGTGCGCAGATCAGCGTTCCTTCGACCGTGCCGTCGAGAATCGCCCGGATGTCGGCTTTCTCGATCCAGAACTCGGGATGCTCGCTCGCGGTGAACTCGGCATCCGAGCGCGGCTCGATGTAGCCGAAATCGATTGGGCGGTCCTCGGCGGTCCACTTGGCCAGGCCGCCGTCGAGCACGGCGACGCGGTCGTAGCCGAAGGCGCGGAAGAGCCACCAGATCCTGGCTGCCCACTGTCCGACGGCCGCGTCGTACACGACCACGGTGGTCTCGTTGTCGACACCGACGGAGGCCGCGGCCGCTTCGAATTGTTCCGCACTCGGGCGGGTGAAGACGAACGCGCCGGCCGGGTCGCTGAAGACCTCGAGGATGTCGGCGAAGACGGCTCCGGGAAGGTGGCCGCCGATGAGGTGTTGGTCGAGTCCGCTCAACCAGGCGAACGAACCATCGGGCCGAGGTGCCTGCAGGACGGTCGCGTCGAGGATGACGATCTGGTCGGAGCCGAGGTGGTCGGCGAGCCATTGCGTCGAGACGGTCGGGCCGACAAGCGCAGGGGCGGCCAGCGGGAGGGCGGAGGAGGTCGCAGATGAGTTGCTCACGGTGCCACGGTAGCCAGCGCAACTGTGCGTCGTCTATGACCGTGCAACACGGAGTAATCCGGCGACATATGGCTCGACGGCGAGGCAGCCGTCGCACTCTGTACTCACGCGCGGGCGTATGCTGCGTGATCATGGACTGGTCGAGGTTCTATGAATGGCAGGTCGGACGCGAGCTGCGGGCGACTTTCCTGGCTGGTCTCGAGGCGCTCCATGACCGCCCGCCCGGTTTTGCGATCGACCTGGGCTGCGGGGACGGCCTCGAGACCCGGGAGCTGATCCGACTCGGATGGCGCGTACTCGCGATCGATTCAGACCCCGGCGTCGACGAGCGGGTGCGCGCGGTGGTCGGAGCGGATACTGTCGCGGCAGCTGGAGCGGATGGTGCCCCGGCG
Organism: Microbacteriaceae bacterium; assembly: GCA_030840105.1. Taxonomy (GTDB): domain Bacteria; phylum Actinomycetota; class Actinomycetes; order Actinomycetales; family Microbacteriaceae; genus JAUZGC01. The sequence goes on along the minus strand of JAUZGC010000278.1, from coordinate 4,731 downwards.
CTCGAAGTCTGGCAGCGTGACTTTGCCGACATCCGCGAACTCCCGGATGCGGACTTCGTCTACGCGGGCTTTTCGCTGCCGTTCTGCGAGCCCTCGCGCTTCCCGTACCTCTGGGCAGACATCCGCGAATCGCTGCGGCCCGGCGCCGTGTTCGCCGGCGAGCTCTTCGGGCCGGACGACGCGTGGTTCGGCCGCACGGGCATGAACTTCCACAGCGTGTCGGGGGTCGAGGCAATGCTGGACGGACTCGAGGTGGTGCAGCTCATCGAGGACAACCAGGACGGCCGGTCGTTTGAAGGCCCCAAGCACTGGCACGTCTTCCACATCGTCGCCCGCGCCGAGGGCTAAACGCAGAGCGCAGTCGGAAGGACGAACCGACCGACGCCCGCCTAACGAAGCGTCTTGCGCGCCGTGATCTGGCCGGTGTCGAAGCCCAGCAGGTGCAGGCCGCCGTGGAAGCGCGCGTGCTCGATCTTGATACAGCGGTCCATGACGACGGTGAGGCCCTTGGACTCGCCGTACTCCGCCGCTTCCTGGTTCCAGATGCCGAGCTGCACCCAGATCGTGGGCGCGCCGATCGCGACCACGTCATCGATCACGCTCGGGATGTCGCTTGCCTTGCGGAAGACATCCACGATGTCTGGCACCTCAGGCAGGGACGCGAGGTCCGGATAGGCCTTCTGGCCGAGGATCTCGTCGGCGTTCGGGTTCACGAAATAGACCCGGAAGTCGCTGGACTGCTGCAGGTACGTGCCGACGAAATAGCTCGAGCGCGCCGGGTTCGGCGATGCGCCGACGATCGCGACCGACTTCGCGCTGCGCAGGATCTTCAGGCGCTCCTTGGCGTCCGGTCCGATCCAGGTGCGCTGCGACTTGAGCAGCTTCGCGAGCGGTGAATTGGCCGGCACCGAGCAGCTGAGTCCGTTGACCAGCTGAACTTCGGCGAGTTCGGTGATCGTGTCCGTTGCTGTCATTACTTGCCTTCCACTGCCTGCGCGAGCGCCTGGTCGAGATCGTAGATGATGTCATCAACGTCCTCGATGCCCACACTAATCCTGACAACGCCAGGAAGAACTCCGGCGTCGAGGAGCTGTTGCTCGGTGAGCTGTGCGTGGGTCGTGGATGCCGGGTGGATCACGAGGGTCTTCGCGTCGCCGATGTTGGCCAGATGGCTGGCGAGGTTGACCGATTCGATGAACTTCTGGCCGACCGCGCGACCGCCCTTGACGACGAAGCTGAAGACGCTGCCGGCTCCCTTGGGCAGGTACTTCTGTGCGCGGTCGTGGTGCGGATGCGCGGGCAGGCCCGCCCAGTACACGGCCTCGATGCGCGGGTCGGCGTCAAGCCACTCCGCGACGACGCGGGCATTGTCGATGTGAGCCTGGATGCGATACGGCAGCGTCTCGACGCCCTGCGCGAGCAGGAACGCCGAGTGCGGCGCGAGGGATGGGCCGATGTCGCGCAGCTGCTCCGCCCGCAGGCGGGTGAGGAACGCGTACTCAGCGAAGTTGCCCGACCATTCCAGGCCGCCGTACGACGGAACCGGCTGGCCGAACAGCGGGAACTTCTCGCTGTGCCAGTCGAAGCGGCCCGACTCGACGACGACACCGCCGAGGGTCGTGCCGTGGCCGCCGAGGAACTTGGTCGCCGAGTGGATGACGATGTCTGCGCCCCACTCGAACGGGCGGTTGAGGTACGGCGTCGCGATCGTCGAGTCGATGATGAGCGGGATGCCGGCCGCGTGCGCGACCTCGGCGAGACCTTCGATGTCGGCGATCTCGCCGGACGGGTTCGCGATCGTCTCGGCGAAGATGAGCTTGGTCTTGTCGGTGATCGCGGCCGCATAGTCGGCCGGATCTGCGCTCTGGATGAACGTGGTCTCCACCCCGAAGCGGCGCAGCGTCACGTCGAGCTGGGTGATCGACCCGCCGTAGAGGTTTGCGGACGCGACGATGTGGTCGCCGGCGCCCGCCAGGGATGCGAACGTGATGTATTGCGCGGAGAGGCCGCTGGCCGTGGCGACAGCGCCGAGTCCGCCCTCGAGGCTCGCGACGCGTTCCTCGAACGAGGCAACGGTCGGGTTGGAAAGCCGCGAGTAGATGTTGCCGTATTTCTGCAGGGCGAAGCGCGCAGCGGCATCCGCGGTGTCATCGAAGACGAAGGCGCTCGTCTGGTAGATCGGCAGTGCGCGAGCGCCGGTCACGGGGTCGGGGATGTTGCCCGCGTGGATTGCACGCGTGCGGAAGCCATATTCGCGATCTGCCATCCTTCCAAGCTACCCGAGCGCGAGGGGTGTACTGCGCACGCCGTGTAACAGACCGCAACCCGCGGCGGGGTGCGGAAAAGGCGAGCGGCCTAACTGGTCGGCGTCGAGAGCCAGACCGCGCCGAGCGAGAGCGCCGCAACGAGCACCCAGGAGAGCAGCCCGACGGCGAGCGCGCGCCATCCCGTCCCGACGAGCGTGCGCAAGCGCACCGCAGAGCCGAGGCCGAACAGGGCCATGGCCAGAAGCACGGTCTGCAGGGTGTTCGCGTCGTTCAGCACCACGGCGGGGATCGGCAGGAACGTACGCAGCAGCATCGCGACGATGAATCCGGCGACGAAGAGCGGGACGATCGGCGGGCGCTTGGCCGAGAGGTCGGGGTCGACCTGGCGCCGGCGCTCGATGACGGATGCGATGGCGACGATGGGCGCGAGCGTGAGCACGCGCGTGAGCTTGACCACCACGGCGACCGCAAGCGCGGCCGGGCCCGCGATCTGCGCGGTTGCGACGACCTGGCCGACGTCGTGCACGCTCGCGCCGACCCAGTGCCCGAACTGCACATTGTTGAGCCCGAGCGGATGCCACAGCACAGGCAGCACGAAGATTGCGAGCGTTCCGCAAAGCGTGACGAGCGCGACGGGGGTGGCGGCCTCCTCATCCTTCGACTTGACGACTCCGCTCATGGCGCCGATCGCGGAGGCACCGCAGATCGAGAAACCCGTTGCCACGAACAGCGGCTGGTGGCCGGGCAGCTTGAAGAGGCGCCCGAGCCAGAAGGTGCCGAAGAAGGTCACGACGACGATCCCTACCGTCGTCAGGATCGTGACCCAGCCGAGGTGTGCGACGTCGATGAGGCTCAGCTGCAGTCCAAGCAGCACGATGCCGATCCGCATGAAGCGCTTCGCGGCGACCGAGAGGCCGGGGCGGAGTGCTCCGGTCAGCGCCGGTCGCGCGAATGGCAGCTGGCCGACGATGATGCCCAGCACGACAGATGCGGTGAGCCAGGGCACCGCGGGAATGAGCAGATGGATCACCCAGGCGACGAGAGCGGCGCCGGCAGCGGCGGCCACACCAGGCAGCCAGGGGAGCGTAGCGGTTGGGACGGAGGTGCGCTGGGCGGAAGACATCGCGACCCATTCTCGCCCATCGAGCCTGAGAGCGCGATTCGAGCACGACCATTACCGGGCGGCGAGTGTGCCGAACCGGCTCGCGGATTGGCGCCGACAACTCCCGCTATCGGTTGCGCAGCTGGGCCACCATGGGACAGTCGAAGGGATCACGCGCGGCGAGACCGACGCGGTTCAGGTAATCGATCACGATCCGGTATGACGTGACGAGCCTCGTCTCGGTGTACGGGATGCCGTGCGCCTCGCAATACTCGCGCACGATCTCCTGCGCCTTGCGCAGGTGCGGGCGCGGCATGTTCGGGAAGAGGTGGTGCTCGATCTGGTAATTGAGGCCGCCCATGAAGCTGTCCATGACGGTTCCCCCGCGGATGTTGCGGCTCGTGAGCACCTGCCTGCGCAGGAAGTCGACCTTGCTGTCGTGGGGGAGGATCGGCATCCCCTTGTGGTTCGGCGCGAAGGATGCGCCCATGTACAGCCCGAAGACGGCCATCTGCACGCCGATGAACGCGAACGCCATGCCGAGCGGCAGGAAGTAGAAGATGACCGCGACGTACCCGACCACCCGAACGGTCAGGAGCGTGATCTCGAGCCAGCGGCGGTCCACCTTGCCCGACCCGAAGACCGTCCGGAAAGCGTGAATGTGCAGGTTGATGCCCTCGAGCAGCAGCATTGGGAAGAAGAGGTAGCCCTGCTTGCGCGTGACGAAGGCCGCCAGCCCCGTGACCTTTTCGGCATCCTTCGTCTGGAACACGATGAAGTCCGGTTCGATGTCAGGGTCCATCCCGACGGTGTTCGGCTTGCCGTGGTGCCGCGAGTGCTTGTTCATCCACCACGAGTAGCTGATGCCGACGACCAGGTCGGCGAGCCAGCGGCCAGCGCGATCGTTGGCCTTGCCCGACTCGAACACCTGGCGGTGGGATGCCTCGTGAGCGAGGAACGCGAACTGGGTCATGATGATGCCGAGGGCGCCCGCGATGAGGAGCTGGTACCAGCTGTTCCCGAGCAGGGTGAATCCCGCGACAGCGCCGCCGAGAGCGACCGTCAGGATGCTGAAGACCACCCAGTAGAAACCGGTACGGCGGCGCAGCAGCCCCAGGTTGCGAACGGTCTGCAGCAGTGCGGAATATTCGGACGTCGGATTCGTGGTGTCGCCACCTGGGCGAGTGCGAATGATGCGAACGGCCGATGCCGACGAGTTTGCTGACATTGGTTCCTTCATCGGAATGACTTCCCAGCCAGCGAATCGAGCGGTTGCCCGGTTGTGCAGATAGCCCCAGCGTACGGGCAGGAAGAGTAAATGCGTATGGACATGGCCTGTGAATCCTCCTTACATCGGTCACA
>JAUZGC010000255.1 GCA_030840105.1 Microbacteriaceae bacterium | reverse complement strand
CGGAGTGCTGGTTCGCGACGCCAACGTCGAGAACTCGGTGTTCGCCCGTACCCTGGCGTCGGAGGCCGTCTCTCCGGAGGGCAAGGTCGTCGCCAAGGCCGGAGAGGATGTCGGCGACGTGCTCATCGACCGCCTCGTGGCTGCCGGAGTGACCGACATCAAGGTGCGCTCCGTGCTGACCTGTGAGTCGGCCGTCGGTGTGTGTGCTGCCTGCTACGGCCGCTCGCTCGCCACCGGCAAGCTCGTCGACATCGGCGAGGCCGTCGGCATCATCGCGGCCCAGTCGATCGGTGAGCCGGGAACCCAGCTCACGATGCGTACCTTCCACACGGGTGGTTCCGCATCCGCCGACGACATCACGCAGGGTCTTCCCCGCGTGCAGGAGCTGTTCGAGGCCCGTACCCCCAAGGGTGCGTCCCCGATCGCCGAGGCCGCCGGTCGCATCACGATCGAGGACACGGATCGTAGCCGCAAGGTGATCCTGACCCCCGACAACGGTGACGAGCCGCACGTCTACCCCGTGCTCAAGCGTTCGACCCTCCTCGTTGAGGACGGCCAGCGCGTCGAGCTCGGCCAGCAGATCATCGTCGGCGCCGTCGACCCGAAGGAAGTTCTTCGCGTCAAGGGTGTCCGTGAGGTGCAGAAGCACCTCGTCGGTGGTGTGCAGGGCGTGTACCGCTCGCAGGGTGTGCCGATCCACGACAAGCACATCGAGGTCATCGTTCGCCAGATGCTGCGCAAGGTCACGGTCGTCGAGCACGGCGACACCGACCTGCTGCCGGGTGAGCTCGTCGACCGCCTCAAGTACAACGAGATCAACAGGGCCACGTTGACCGAGGGCAAGAAGACGGCTTCGGCCCGTCAGGAAGTCATGGGTATCACCAAGGCGTCGCTGGCGACCGAGTCGTGGCTGTCGGCCGCGTCCTTCCAGGAGACCACCCGGGTTCTGACCCAGGCGGCCATGGAGGGCAAGTCCGACCCGCTGATCGGCCTGAAGGAGAACGTGATCATCGGTAAGTTGATCCCGGCCGGTACCGGCCTGGCTCGCTACCGTAACGTCACGGTCGAGGCCACCGAGGAGGCGAAGGCGGAGCGTTACCCGAACCGCATCTTCACGGATGACACCGCGTTCAGCGAGAACGACCTGAGCTTCGTCGACTTCGACAGCTTCAGCTCGGACGACTACACCCCCGGAACCTACAACTAAGGTTTCAAGACGACGAAGGGCCCCGGCGCATGCCGGGGCCCTTCGTCGTTGTACCGGTTGAGTGGGCCCGCCCTCTGTGTCGGTTGAGTAGGCCCGCCAGGGCCGTATCGAAACCTGGGAGCGGCGGTTTCGATACGCGCTGGCGCGCTACTCAACCGACACAGGCGCGCTACTCAACCGGCACAGTGCGAGAGGATAGACCCATGTGGCGCCAACTCCTCGCGAGCACCGATCAGGTCGGGAAGGCGTTCCTCGTCGTCGCCGGCATGCTGCTCGCGACATCCGTGACCCTCTTCGCGACGGGGATTGTGCAGGCAGCCACGGGTCGCGCGAGTGGCACGCTACCGTTCTGGCTTGGCACCATGGGGTGTGCGGCCCTCGCGGGCGTTCTCGTCTACGCAGCAAGCCGCCGGGGCGCGACGCCGGGTCGATAGACGGCGTGACGCCCGGTCGCTAGACCGTCCGGCTGTATTGGGGGTGAAGACTCGGTGCGACGCGCTGCGGAGCCCACTATGCAGGAGCGACACGCAAAGTAAACTGCACCTACCCCCAAATCGCGGGTATGGCGTGTAGAGCACCTCAGAGCGTAGCGTGGCAGGTCTTACCCCATCTAACCGCCGCACCCTGCCGAGCCACCCGAATCGCTCTGGCATCGTCCTTTTTAAGGAGGTTTTCGTGGCGTCCATGACCGAAATCCTGATTTTGCACGGCCATTTGCCGATTGAACAGCTCGACATCGTCACGTCGGAAACCGCAGAGGACGAGGCTGCCGTTCGCGATCTGTTGGCACGCGGCGTAATCAACGACATCCAGCTCACGAAGGCCAGGGCGGCGCAGGCCAACCTGCCTTTTGTCGAGCTGGTCGACTATCCGGTGGACCGCACCGCGATCTCCATGGTCTCCGCTGCGATTTGCCGCCGCCACGAGGTGCTGCCGATCGGCGTCATCAACGGCCGCATCACGCTGGCCATGGCCGACCCGGGCAACGTGCTCGCGATCGACGATGTGCGCGCCGCGGCTCGCATGCAGGTCACCCCGGTCGTTGCCGAGCGCGCCGACCTGCTCGCCGCCATCGACCGAAACCTCCGCGCCGATGACGAGCTCAGCGACCTCACGACCACTCTCGAAGAAGAGAACGCGCCCGCTGATCCGAACCTCAGCATTTCGGATGCCTCCGACGACGACGCGCCGATCGTGCGGTTCGTCAACCTCCTGGTGAGCCAGGCGATTCAGGACCACGCATCCGACATCCACATCGAGCCGGCGGAGCACGACGTGCGTGTCCGCTACCGCATCGACGGTGTGTTGCACGCTATGCAGAGCGCACCCAAGAGCATCCAGAACGGTGTGATCTCCCGCCTCAAGATCATGAGCGACATCGACATCGCCGAGCGACGCAAGCCGCAGGACGGCCGGATGTCGGTCAGCCACGGCGGCCGCCAGATCGACCTCCGCGTCGCCACCCTCCCCACGGTGTGGGGCGAAAAGGTGGTCATGCGAATCCTCGACAACACGAATACGGGCATGGACATCCGCGATCTTGCGCTCCTCGAGCGCAACTTCGAGGCGTACAAGGCCTCGTACACGAAGCCGTATGGGATGATCCTGGTCACCGGCCCGACCGGTTCCGGCAAGTCGACGACGCTGTACACGACACTCAACGCCGTGGCACGGCCGGAGATCAACGTGATCACGGTCGAGGACCCGGTCGAGTATCGGATGCGCGGCGTCAACCAGGTGCAGGTGAACCCGAAGGCGGGGCTCACCTTCGCCAGCGCACTGCGCTCGATCCTGCGAAGCGACCCGGATGTCGTGCTGCTCGGTGAGATCCGTGACCACGAGACGGCCCAGATCGCCATCGAGGCATCGCTGACCGGCCACCTCGTGCTCTCGACCCTGCACACCAACGACGCACCGAGCGCTGTCACGCGTCTGACCGAGATGGGCATCGAGCCCTTCCTCGTCGGATCCGCGCTCGACTGCGTGGTGGCCCAGCGTCTCGCCCGACGGCTCTGCGATCGGTGCAAGGCGCCCGCCGAGCACTCGGTGGAGGACCTGCAGCGGCTGCGCTTCGGCTTCGACCCGGCCGAGGGTCTGCCTCTCATCTACCAGGCGGTCGGTTGCGCCAGCTGCTCCAAGACGGGCTACCGCGGCCGCCTCGCGGTGCACGAAGTCATGACCGTGACGGAGGAGATCGAGCGTCTCGCCGTCGCCCGCGCATCAAGCGCCGATATCGGCCGCGCAGCACGCGAGCAGGGCATGCTCACACTGCGTGAGGATGGCTGGGCGAAGGTGCGGCTTGGAATGACGTCTGTCGAAGAGATCTTGCGGGTCGTCGCCTAATGGGCCAGACTCGCTAAAGCAGTACGGGGGAAACACACATGGACAAACCGATCTACGAGATTCCGGTCACGCCGCCAGGCGCAAACGTGGCGGGATGGACGCCCGGAGTACCATCTCCGATCAATGATTCGGCCCCGGGTGGGCGCAGACGCATCGACGAGTCGGTGCCGTTCGTGCCACCCGCGTACATTGTGGATGCGCTGCCGCCGGCGGGTGCCCCGCTGGACGCGCCGCCGCCAGCAGGAGCCCCGATGGATGCGCCGGCCCCGGCTTACGACGCGCCGGCCCCCGCGTACACGCCACCGCCGGCGTACACAGCGCCGCCTGCATACACGCCACCTGCGTACGAGCCGCCTCCCGCGACTCCGGCGGTCGCGTACGAGCCGCCCGCGACTCCGGATGCTGCCGCCGAGCCCGATGGATACACGCCGCCCCCCGCATACGCGCCACCGGCCGCCCCCGCCGCCGCGGAGGCCCCCGAGGTTCCCGTCGAGCGCCCCGCACTGCCGATCGACGACACCCTCAGCGAATCCGAGCGCGCGCTCCTCAAGCAGGCCGATCCCGACCTGCTCGCTGCGCTCCAGGAGGTCGTCTTCCAGGGCGCATCCGACCTGCACATGACCGCGAACGCGTCACCCATGCTCCGCGTCGACGGCGGCCTGCGTCCCGCGGGCGACGCCACGCCGTGGTCGCGCCCGAAGCTCATGGCTGCGCTTGGGAGCATCCTCACTCCGCAGCAGAAGACGAACTTCGAGCGTGAGCTCGAGCTCGACTTCGCGTACACGATTTCGGCGAATGCCCGCTTCCGTGTCAACTACTACCAGCAGCGCGGATCGGTCGGAGCCGCCTTCCGTATCATCCCGACCGAGATCAAGGTGCTCAAGGACCTCGGCGTTCCAGACTCGGTGGGCAACTTCTCGAAGCTCGCCCGCGGGCTCGTACTCGTCACCGGCCCGACCGGTTCGGGCAAGTCGACCACGCTCGCCGCGATGATCGACCTGGTCAACAGCACGCGCGCAGACCACATTGTGACGGTCGAGGACCCGATCGAGTTCCTGCACAACCACAAGAAGTCGATCGTGAACCAGCGCGAGGTCGGCGCTGACACGCACAGCTTCGCCGCCGCGCTCAAGCACGTGCTGCGCCAGGACCCCGACGTCATCCTCATCGGTGAGCTTCGTGACCTCGAGACCATCTCCGTCGCCCTGACCGCCGCCGAGACCGGCCACCTTGTCTTCGCGACCCTGCACACGCAGGATGCGCCCGGCACCATCGACCGTGTCATCGACGTCTTCCCGCCGCACCAGCAGGGCCAGGTGCGCGCGCAGCTCGCCGCCACCCTGCAGGGCGTGGTCTGTCAGACGCTCGTCAAGCGCGCGAACGGCAAGGGACGTGCGGTCGCCACGGAGGTCCTCGTGACCACGCCGGCCATCGCGAACCTGATCCGTGAGGGTAAGACCTACCAGATCGCGTCGATGATGCAGGCGGGCCGCGGCCAGGGCATGCACACCATGGACCAGCACCTGGCCGACCTGGTCAACTCCGGCGTCATCACGCATCAGGCGGCGCTCGATAAGGCGCACGATCCTGAGGGCATCGGGCGCCTGATCCAGCGGGTGGAGTCGCCCACCGAGGTCACGGCGCGTGCCATGGCCGCGGGCGGCATCGACTTCGGCGACACGTATTCCGGGGTCATCCGCTAGTGGCAACCGCGCAAGCGTTCGCCTACACGGGCCGCAACGCCGCGGGCAAGCTCGTCAAAGGGCGGGTGGATGCGCCGAGCGAGTCGGCGGTCGCGTCGCGCCTGCAGAGCATGGGCCTCGCGCCTGTCTCCATCGCCGAGGTAGGCGCCGGGTCGGGTCTCCAGCGCGAGATCTCGATCCCTGGTTTCACCAAGGGCGTCAAGCTCAAGGACCTCGCGGTCATGAGCCGTCAGATGGCGACCATGATCGGATCGGGGCTGTCGCTGCTCCGCACCCTGAACATCCTCTCCGAACAGACCGAAAGCAAGCCGCTCGCCAAGATCTTGAGCACGGTGCGTGATGATGTCGAGACCGGTATCTCGACCTCGGAGGCGTTCGCCAAGCACGCGGATTCGTTCCCGCCGCTGATGATCAGCATGATCCGGGCGGGTGAAACGGGCGGATTCCTCGAGGGGTCGCTCGACTCGATCGCCGAGAACTTCGAGAAGGAGGTCCGGCTCCGCGGCAAGATCAAGTCGGCGATGACCTACCCGGTCATCGTCCTGGTCATGTCGCTCGTCTCGGTCATCGCCATGCTGGTGTTCATCGTGCCGGTGTTCAAGAGCATGTTCGAGCAGCTCGGTGGGACGCTCCCGCTGCCCACCATGATGCTGGTGTACCTGTCGGAGGCGATGGTCTACGTCGTGCCGATACTCGCCGTCCTGGGCATTGCGTTCTCGATCTGGTGGCCGAGGAACAAGAACACCGAACGCGTGCGCAAGTTCCTCGATCCGCTCAAGCTGAAGCTGCCGGTCTTCGGAAAGCTGCTGACCAAGATCGCCGTGGCCCGGTTCAGCCGCAACTTCTCCAACATGATCGCGGCAGGCGTGCCTATCCTGCAGGCCCTGCACATCGTCGGTGAGACATCCGGTAACTGGGTCATCGAGAACTCGCTCAAGAACGTCGCGGAATCGGTTCGGCAGGGGCACTCCGTTGCCGGCCCTCTGGCCCAGCAGCCGGTCTTCCCGGCCATGGTGACGCAGATGATCGCGGTGGGTGAGGACTCCGGGTCACTCGAGGTGATGCTCACCAAGATCGCCGAATTCTACGACCAGGAGGTCGAGGCCGCGACCGAGCAGCTCACGGCGATGATCGAGCCGCTCATGGTCGCCTTCCTGGGCGTGGTTGTCGGAGGAATGATCGTCGCCCTCTACCTTCCGATCTTCAATATCTCTACACTGATCAAGTAGCTGCCACCCCCGAACTGGGGTAGCCCCGCAGTACCAAACCCCCCAATCGTGGGATTCTGCCCGAAAAATGCCGCGGATACCATCAGAGTCTGGCCGGGCCCGAAGCGTTCAGCCTCTTTGCACTCAACCGATTGGAAAAACCATGATCTCTGGCGTCATGACATCGCTCGCACGCAAACGATCTGAATTGGACGAGAAGGAAAAGGGCTTCACCCTGATCGAGCTTCTTGTCGTCGTCATCATCATCGGCATCCTCGCCGCCATCGCCATCCCCGTGTACCTCGGCATCCAGAACAACGCGAAGGACAAGGCGGTGGAGTCGGATATTGCCAACTTGAAGACTGCGCTCGTTGCGTATGGCACGGACCACAATGGCGACATGACCGGTGCGAACACTGGGAACCTTGGGAGCTACGGCTACACCCAGCCCGCCGCGTCGGCAGGTAACTACGGCGCGACTGGCCTTCCCGCAATCGCCCTCGCTACGGCCCCCGCTACCGGCTTCTGCGTGACCGCCAAAAGCGTGACCGGAACACAGGTTGTCGCGGCCGATAACTCAGGCGTCGTGGCAAGCGCGACCGCGGCCTGTACCCCAGCCACGTCAGCCACCACGTCGACGACGGTTGTGCAGTAACGAATATCGTTAGTCGAGACCTGGGGTGCTAATCAGCACCCCAGGTTCGACGTACTCTGGACCGCGCTCAAACCGTGACAAGCTGACATCCGAGTCCCGTAGGTGAAGATGAATGAGGCAGTATCGACTCGTCAGTTCGCCGACGCGGACCGCGGCTTCGGCATCATCGAGATCGTCGTGGCTATGTTTCTTCTCGGCCTGCTTGCCATAGCGACTCTCCCGCTCCTGGCCCAATCGATGACCGTTACTTCGAAAAATACGACGATTGCCGCAGCAACGCAGGTTGTTGAGCAGCAGGTTGAGCAACTGAGAGCCTCCGGGTCTAGTTGTAGCGCCGTCAAGACACTCGCGGCTTCCACTCCAGCTGCCATTCCTGAGCGAGGGGTCTCCCTGCAGCCACACCTGCAGCTGAACTTGCCCGCCTCGGACGTCTGCCAGGTTCCGTACCTGCGCACAGTGTCGATACGTATTTGGGTCACCGTGGCCGGGTCGAGCGCCGTTCTCGCTGAG
>JAUZGC010000276.1 GCA_030840105.1 Microbacteriaceae bacterium | reverse complement strand
GCTGATCTTCGGCGCCATGGGCGGGGTCATCTCCGAGCGCGTCGGCGTCGTGAACGTCGCCATCGAGGGCCAATTGCTGGCCGGTGCGTTCGTCTCCGCGATGGTCGGGTCAATGACACGCTCGCCGTGGGCGGGAATCGTCGCGGCGATGGTCGCTGGGGTGCTCGTCGCCTTCGTGCTCGCCGCCTTCTCGATCAAATATTTCGTCGACCAGGTCATCGTCGGTGTCGTGCTCAACGTCCTCGTGTCCGGCCTGACGAGCTTCCTCTACTCCCAGGTACTGGCTGACCACCCGGCCCAGCTCAACTCGCCGCCGCGGTTCTCGCCTGTCGACATTCCGGTGTTGAGCGAAATCCCCATTATCGGACCCGTGCTGTTTCGGCAGACGGTGATCGTGTACCTCATGTACATCGCTGTCGCCGCCGTGTATTTCGGCCTCTTCCACACGCGGTGGGGACTTCGACTGCGCTCGGTCGGTGAGCATCCGCAGGCCGCAGACACCGTGGGAATCAACGTAACCGGAACGCGCTTCTGGAACGTCTCACTCGCGGGTGCGATCGTTGGCGCAGGTGGAGCGTACTTCACGCTCGGATCCGTGGGGGCATTCTCGCAGGACATGACGGCGGGTGCGGGCTTCATCGCGCTGGCCGCCGTCATCTTCGGTAGGTGGGATCCGATCCGCGCGACCCTCGCAGCGCTGCTGTTCGGCTTCGCGACCAACCTGCAGAACGTGCTCGGAATCATCGGTTCGCCCGTTCCGAGTGAGTTTCTGCTCATGCTTCCGTACCTGGTCACGATCTTCGCCGTTGCCGGCCTGGTCGGGGTCGTGCGCGGGCCTGCCGCGTCTGGAAAGCCGTACATCAAATCATGAGCATGCGAGAAGAACCGGCGCCGGACGAGATCAGTTCCGGTGGCATCGACTGGGGGATTCTGCGCGAGGCCGCGAGCGAGGCCATCACGCACGCTTACGTGCCGTACTCGAATTTCCCCGTCGGAGCAGCCGCGTTCGTGAGCGATGGGCGCATCATCAGCGGATGCAACGTGGAGAATGCCAGCTACGGCCTGACGCTGTGCGCAGAGTGCGCGCTCGTCTCCTCGCTGCACATGACAGGCGGCGGACACCTGGTCGCGTTCACCTGCGTCGACGGGAACGGTAACGTCCTGATGCCGTGCGGGCGCTGCCGGCAGCTCCTCTCTGAGCACGCGCTGCCCGGGATGCTGTTGGAGACGGTGTCCGGCATCCGCACGATCGACGAGGTGCTGCCCGATGCCTTCGGGCCGCGTCAGCTCAACGAGTATGGGGGACGGGTTTGATGGTTGAAGCATTCGACGCGGTCGACCTGATCCGCACGAAGCGGGACCGCGGCGAGCTGTCCACCGGCCAGATCGATTGGCTCGTCGACGCATACACGCGCGGCTACGTGGGCGACGAGCAGATGGCTGCCATGACCATGGCGATCTTCCTGAACGGAATGGCTCGGCGTGAGATCAAGGACCTGACCGCGGCGATGATCGCCAGCGGCGAGCGGATGAGCTTCGCCGGCCTCGGCAAGCCCACGGCCGACAAGCACTCGACGGGTGGTGTCGGCGACAAGATCACGCTGCCCCTGATGCCGCTCGTCGCGGTCTTCGGTGTCGCTGTACCGCAGCTCTCCGGGAGAGGCCTCGGCCACACCGGCGGCACGCTCGACAAGCTCGAGAGCATCCCCGGGTGGCGTGCGAGCCTTTCGAATCAGGAGATGTTCGACCAGCTTCGCAATCATGGTGGCGTCATCTGCGCGGCCGGCAGCGGCCTCGCCCCGGCGGACGGCAAGCTGTACGCCCTGCGCGACATCACGGGCACCGTGGAAGCGATCCCGCTGATCGCATCGTCGATCATGAGCAAGAAGATCGCCGAGGGCACCGGTGCCCTCGTCCTCGACGTGAAGTTCGGCTCCGGGGCCTTCCTCCAGGACATCGAGCGTTCCCGTGAGCTCGCGCGCACGATGGTCGATCTGGGTCGGGATGCCGGCGTGGCGACATCCGCGCTCCTCACCAACATGAATGTTCCGCTCGGCCTCGCGATCGGCAACGCGAACGAGGTGCGCGAGTCGGTCGAGGTGCTCGCCGGCGGCGGACCCGCCGATGTCGTCGAGCTGACGATCGCGCTGGCGCGCGAGATGCTCGCCCTCGCTGGCAAGACCGATGTGGATGTCGAGGCGGCCCTCACCGACGGCAGGGCCATGGACAAATGGCGCGATGTCATCCGCGCCCAGGGCGGGGATCCGGATGCTCCGCTGCCCGTCGCCAAAGAGACGCACACCATCGTCGCCGATCGTGACGGGGTGCTCGTCGAACAGCAGGCGCTGCCGTTCGGCATCGGCGCCTGGCGACTTGGCGCCGGACGTGCGCGCAAGCAGGATCCGGTGCAGCATGCGGCCGGCATCGACCTGCACGCCAAGCCGGGCGACACCGTCACCGCCGGGCAGCCCCTCTTCACACTCTCCGCAGACGAGCCTGCGAGGTTCGCGCGTGCACTTGACGCCATCGAGGGCGCCTGGCGGATCGGCGACCCTGGCGAGCCCGTGCTCGATGGCGGCCCGCTCATCGCCGACCGCATCGGCTAGCGGCCGTTTGGGTCT
>JAUZGC010000242.1 GCA_030840105.1 Microbacteriaceae bacterium | reverse complement strand
GAGTTGCTCGGGCACGTGCCGGTTGTCCAGGGGACCGTCGTGCATGGCGCGAAGCGTGGCCGCCAGCTCGGGTTCCCGACGGCCAACCTCTCGCCCGAATCGGAGGGACTTATCCCCGCGGATGGCGTCTACGCCGGCTGGCTCACGGATGGCGGCGAACGCTACCCGGCTGCGATCTCGGTCGGCAATAACCCCACCTTCGAAGGCGTACCGCAGAAGCAGGTCGAGGCGTACGTTCTCGATCACGAACTCGACCTCTACGACCACAGGGTCGAGATCTCGTTCGTTGAGCGCATCCGTGGAATGGTCGCCTTCTCCGGCATCGAGCCGCTCATCGAGCAAATGGGCAAGGACGTCGAGTGCGCGAGGGTGATCCTCGCCTAACGGATCGGCATCTGGGTCGCCACTAGGATTGACCAGTGCCAGATTCGCCACGTCGTCCGCTCTGGCGTGGTCGAACGCTTGCCCTGCTGGGAATTCTGCTGGTCGCGGCCAATATGCGGACCGCGGTTGCCGCGTTGTCGCCGATCTACACCGAGATCCGAGGGGACTTCGCGCTGTCCAGCGTCGCCGTCGGCGCGCTCGGGATGCTTCCCCCGGTCTGCTTCGCGGTGTTCGGGCTCATCGCACCGTTCTTCACGAGGCGCGCGGGTCTTGAACTCGTCACCATGGTTTCCATGGCCGCGATCCTCATCGGCCATGTCGTGCGGGCGAGCTCAGGTTCGTTCCTCGCCCTCGCGACCGGCTCGGCCGTGACATTCGCGGGGATGGGTGTCGCAAACGTCTTGCTTCCGCCGCTCGTCAAGCGATACTTTCCGGACCGGATCGGAGTCGTCACGTCCTCGTACGTGACGGTCCTGTCTGTCTTCGCGCTTCTGCCGCCGCTCGTCGCCGTTCCCATCGCCGACAGCCTGGGCTGGCGGACGTCGGTCGGACTGTGGGCGGCAGTGAGCTTCGTCGCGATCCTGCCCTGGCTAGCGGTCATGGTCAGGCGGAGGCCCGCTCACCCGGACCACGAAGTCGAGATCGAGGGAGCCGACCCGCGCATCCTTCGCCGGATCTGGCGAGCCCCCATCGCCTGGGCGGTCGCCGGTATCTTCGCCGTGTCGGCGCTCAACGCGTACGCCATGTTCGCCTGGCTGCCACAGATCCTGCGCGACACCGCCGGGGTGGGAGCCGCAGAGGCCGGTGCGCTGCTTTCGTTGTATGCGGGAAAGGGAATCCCGGCTGCGCTGCTTGTTCCTGTGCTGACGGCACGCATGAAGAACGTCGGGCTTCTCATCCACCTGGGCGTCGCGTGTTTCGTCGTCGGGTACCTCGGCCTGATCGTCCTGCCTGCGGCCGGCACGTGGGTGTGGGTCGCGCTCATCGGGTTCGGGCCGCTGCTCTTCCCGCTGAGCCTGGTGCTCATCAACCTTCGAACCCGCACGCACGAGGGGGCGGTCGCGCTCAGTGGTTTCGTGCAGGGCCTCGGTTACGTCCTCGGCGCACTTGGGCCGCTCGCCGTCGGTGTCCTGCACCAACTCACGGGGGAGTGGACCACAGCGATGGCCTGCCTGATCGGTACGGCGATTGCCGCCTCCCTGGCCGGCGCTGTGGTGTCGAGGCCGCGCCTACTCGAGGACCATTAGGCTCACGGCACCAGGTCGCCGCGGTGGATGAGCGCTGCGGCACCGATGAGCGGGCCCTCACCGGAGAGCCCGGACGCCACGATCCGTACCTTGCGCACGAACGCAAAGTGGTGCGTCGCGACCGTCTCGCGGATCGCCTCAAGGAGGTCGGGGGTGGACTGCGAGAATCCACCGCCGATGGCGACGAGCTCGAGATCGAGCAGGGCTGTCGTGCTCGCGATTGCTTGCCCGACCGCCACGCCGGTGCGCGCGATCGCGGCACGCGCGACCGGGTCGCCCGCCGCGTAGTCGGCCGCGAGTTCCTCCCCTGTCGTGCCGGCAAAACCCTGCCCGCGCGCCCAAGCGACGGTGTGCGGTCCTGATGCGATCGCCTCGAGCGATGACGGTCGGCCGAACGTGTCCTCACCGACCATTCCGGCGACATCCAACTGCCCGATGTGGCCCGCGTTGCCGGTCGGGCCCGTGATGACCCGGCCGCCGACGATGAGTCCACCGCCGATACCCGTCGAGATGACCATGCCCATGACGTTGTCGATCCCTCGGGCCGCACCCACCCAATGTTCGGCGAGAGTGATGGCAACGCCGTCGACCTCGAGGCGCACCGGCACCTCACCGATTCGCTCGGCAACGCGCGCCGCGACGAAGTCGCGTAGCGGATACTCCTGCCATGCCGTCACGTTGAGCGGCGAGACCAGTCCGAGCGCGCGATCGATGGGCCCGGCCGAGCCAATGCCTGCTCCGGCGAGCTCGCTGCCGGCGGGCAGTGTGTCCAGGGCACGGTCCACGACCGCACGCACCGACGACTCCAGGTCGGCGACGGTGGCTGTGCGTCCGGTGGGCTCGCGATGGCGCGAGCCAGGGATCAGGCGTCCGTCTGCGTCGACGAGGGCGGCCTCGACCTTGGTTCCGCCGAAGTCGACGGCGAGGGCTACGGATGTGTTCACGCACCAAGGGTATGGCAAATGAGGCCGCTGCTCATCTGAGCAACAGTTGCGCAATCGTTGAAACTCGCGCGACAGCTCCCTAAACTGAGGACGGGAGTCGCGGGAGATGAGGGGGACGGATCATGAACGATTCGGATGAGATCCTCGCCGTCAAGGCCGCCGAGCTCTACTACGAGGCGGGCAAGACCCAGGACGAGATCGGCGCCGCGCTCAGCGTCAGCCGTTGGAAGGTCGGGCGCCTGTTGGTGCAGGCCCGTGAACATGGCTTTGTCCGCATCGAGATCGTGCACCCGAGTGCGAGGCGCTTCTCGCTCGAGCGCGAGCTGGTCGGCGCATATGGGCTGAAGGACGCCGTTGTCGTCCCGACCATCGACTCCGATTCGGATGTGCAGGCACGCGTTGCGCAGGCGGCCGCCGATTACCTGACCACGCTCCGGCCCGTTCCGCGCACCCTCGGGGTGAGCTGGGGTCGCACCCTGCACGCCGTCGCGGCTCGCCTGCGCCCCGGCTGGTCGGTCGGCGTCAACCCCGTCCAGATCAACGGCAGTGTCAGTAGCACCCGGCAGGCGACGGCCGCCGTCGACACGGCTGTCATGATCGCCCGCAAGGCTCAGGGTTCTGCCACGCTGCTGCCGAGCCCCGCGATCTTCGAGCAAGTCGAAACGCGGAGGGCGATCGAAGCCGACCGCGCCGTGCAGAGCGTGCTCGCGCTCGCGCGCAGCGCATCCGCCTACCTCTTCAGCGCGGGTGTCGTCGACACGAGTTCCGTGCACGTCGACAGTGGCTACCTGACATCCGCGGATGTCGCGCGGCTCGCCGAGCGCGGCGCCGTCGGCGACGTCGTCGGGCGGTTCATCACAGAAGACGGTGCGGTAGCCGACGAGGAGCTCAACGCCCGCACCCTCGGCCTCACGCTCGACGAACTGCGCTCGGCGCACACGAGCATTGCTGTCATCGCCGGTCAAGCCAAGCAACGCATCGCGCATGCGATCGTCGCAAGCGGACTGTGCACGACGCTCATCACGGATGAAGCGAGCGCCAATTACCTGCTGGGTGCCGTACCCACTAGAGGAGTGACATGACCATCGAAACTGCGCGAACCACGCGATCACTCGCGCCGGCGTCGCGTGCGGTAGACATCCTGGGCGGTGAACTGACCGATGCCAGCCTTCGCCGGTATCTCGATGGGATCCCCGGGGTGGATGCCGTCGGCCTGGAACAACGTGCGGCCGGACTCGGCACACGCTCGATCAAGACGACGAGCAAGAAGTGGGCGCTCGACACGATCATCGGCCTCATCGACCTCACGACGCTCGAGGGCGCCGACACGCCGGGCAAGGTGCGCTCCCTCGTCGCGAAGGCGATCACGCCTGACCCAGCGGACCCGAGCTGCCCGCGAGTCGCGGCCGTGTGCGTGTATGGCGACATGGTGCCGTATGCCGTGGCGGCGCTCGGTCCTGCCCACGCCGCGGGAACGGCAACCGGCATCAACGTCGCCGCGGTCGCCACGGCGTTCCCGAGCGGCAGGGCGTCACTCGCGGTCAAGCTCGCAGACACGACGGATGCCGTCGCAGCCGGCGCGGACGAGATCGACATGGTCATCGACCGCGGCGCCTTCCTCTCCGGCCGGTACGGCCAGGTCTTCGACGAGATCGTCGCCGTCAAGGAGGCCTGCCGTCGCCCGGACGGCAGCTCGGCTCACCTCAAGGTCATCCTCGAGACGGGCGAGCTCAACACCTACGACAACGTGCGCCGCGCATCCTGGCTCGCGATCCTCGCCGGCGGGGACTTCATCAAGACATCGACGGGCAAGGTTGCTCCTGCGGCGACGCTGCCTGTCACCCTGCTCATGCTCGAGGTCGTGCGCGATTGGCACCGCCTCACCGGTGAGGGGATCGGGGTGAAGCCGGCCGGTGGCATCCGCTCATCGAAGGATGCGATCAAGTACCTCGTGACCGTCGCCGAGACGGCGGGTGAAGAGTGGCTGCAGCCGTCGCTGTTCCGCTTCGGCGCCTCCAGTCTGCTCAACGATGTCCTGCTGCAGCGCCAGAAGCTCGCCACCGGCCATTACAGCGGACCCGATTACGTGACCATCGACTGACGTACTGGTTGATCAGCCCCGCGAACCGAAGCTGCTGGTTGAGTAGCCGCGCGCAGCCGGCGTATCGAAACCCCACAAAGGAGCAAGCAACAATGAACTTCCTCGACTACGCGCCGGCGCCGGAATCTCCATCCATCCTGCACCTCAAAGACGAGTACGGACTCTTCATCGACGGCGAATTCGTCGATGGTCGCGGCGCGACCTTCCAGACGATTTCGCCCGCTAACGAGAAGCGGATCGCGACCATCGCAAGCGCAAACGAAGCGGATGTCGACACCGCGGTTGCAGCGGCCCGCCGTGCGTACGACCGGGTCTGGTCTCGGATGAGTGGCACCGACCGCGGCAAATACCTGTTCCGCATCGCCCGGCTCATCCAGGAGCGCGCCCGCGAGCTGGCGGTTGCGGAGAGCCTCGACAACGGCAAGCCGATCAAGGAGAGCCGCGACGTCGACATCCCCCTCGTCGCGGCCTGGTTCTTCTACTATGCCGGATGGGCGGACAAGCTCGATCACGCCGGCCTCGGGCCCGACCCGCGTTCGCTCGGTGTCGCCGCGCAGGTCATCCCGTGGAACTTCCCCATGCTGATGCTCGCCTGGAAGATCGCGCCAGCGCTCGCCGCGGGCAACACGCTCGTGCTCAAGCCCGCCGAGACGACTCCGCTGACCGCGCTGCTGTTCGCCGAGATCCTGCAGCAGGCCGACCTGCCGCCCGGTGTCGTGAACATCCTCACCGGCGCGGGGGAGACCGGTCGCCTGCTGGTCAGCCATCCGGATGTCGACAAGGTCGCCTTCACCGGGTCGACCGCGGTCGGCCGTGAGATTGCGCGCTCGACCGCGGGCACCGAGAAGAAGGTCACGCTCGAGCTCGGCGGCAAGGCCGCCAACATCGTCTTCGACGACGCACCCATCGACCAGGCCATCGAGGGCATCGTCAATGGCATCTTCTTCAACCAGGGCCATGTGTGCTGCGCCGGCAGCCGCCTGCTCGTGCAGGAGAACATCCACGACGAAGTCGTCGACCGGCTGAAGACGAGGCTGTCGACGTTGCGCGTCGGCGATCCGCTGGACAAGAACACGGATGTCGGCGCCATCAACAGTGCGGAGCAGCTCCAGCGTATCCGCGAGCTGTCCGACGTCGGCGAGGCAGAGGGAGCAGAGCGGTGGAGCCCGGCCTGCGAATTGCCGACGCAGGGGTTCTGGTTCGCGCCGACGATCTTCACCAACGTGTCGACGAGCCACCGGATCGCCAGGGAGGAGATTTTCGGTCCCGTGCTTTCGGTGCTCACCTTCCGTACGCCGGCCGAAGCGATCGCGAAGGCGAACAACACTCCGTATGGCCTCTCCGCCGGAATCTGGACGGACAAGGGCAGCCGCATCCTTGCCGTTGCCGACCAGCTGCGAGCCGGCGTCATCTGGGCAAACACGTTCAACAAGTTCGACCCGTCGAGCCCGTTCGGTGGATACAAGGAGTCCGGCTACGGCAGGGAGGGCGGGCGCCACGGCCTCGCTGCGTACCTCAAGCCGGCCGCTGCTGCTGGTCGAGTAGCCGCGAAGCCGGCAACAACTGCTGGTCGAGTAGCCGCGAAGCCGGCAACAACTGCCGGTCGAGTAGCCGCGAAGCCGCGTATCGAGACCTCGAAGAAGGGGACATCCAAGTGACTCGTCTCGCCGTCGCCAAGACATACAAGCTCTACATCGGTGGGAAGTTTCCGCGGAGCGAGTCAGGTCGCACGTACGAGGTCGTGACCCCGAACGGCGCGTTCCTCGCCAACGCCGCAAAGGCATCCCGAAAGGACGCGCGCGACGCCGTCGTCGCCGCGCGGGCAGCCTTCGCCGGCTGGGCCGGTACCACGGCATACAACCGCGGGCAGGTGCTCTACCGGATTGCCGAACTCCTCGAGGGGCGTCGCGCCCAGTTCGTCGAGGAGATCGCTCTGTCGGAGGGCGCGTCGACCGCGACCGCGACCGCCCAGGTCGATGAGGCCATCGACCGCTGGGTCTGGTACGCCGGCTGGGCCGACAAGTTCGCTCAAGTCGCGGGCAATGCCAACCCCGTCGCGGGCCCGTACTTCAACATCTCGGTACCCGAGCCGACCGGTGTCGTCGCGATCATCGCCCCGCAAACGACCTCCCTTCTCGGTTTTGTCAGTGCAGTCGCGCCGGCGCTCGTGGCGGGCAACACCGTCGTCGTCGTGGCGAGCGAAGCCTTCCCGCTCTCCGCGGTGAGCCTGGGCGAGGTTCTCGCGACCAGCGACGTACCGGGCGGAGTCGTCAACATCCTGACCGGATCGCCCGCCGAGATCGCACCGTGGCTCGCGTCCCACGCCGACATCAACGCGCTCGACCTGGTCGGTGCGGGGAGCCTCGAGTGGGTGGACCTGCAGATCTCTGCGGCGGAGACCCTCAAGCGCGTGCTTCCACCCGAGACCGGTCTGGATGCCGCTGTGCCCAGCCTTGGTCGCATCGTTGCATTTACTGAGACTAAGACCGTTTGGCACACCAAGAGCATGCTTTAGGTGGCGATCCCGGGCCATCCGGGTGATGATGGACTGAATACGGGAGGCGACGGTGATGTCACTAGGTGGAACAACAGCCTTCGTCGGAGACAGCCTGACCGAGGGTGGGCGTTGGCAGGAGTGGTTCGCCGAGGACCAGGCGCATAACTTCGGTGTTGGCGGCGACACGACGGACGACATGATCGCGCGCCTTCCGGAAATCTTCGAGGTGAAGCCGGACACCGTCGTGATCCTCATCGGTACCAATGACCTCGCCTGGCGCCGCTCGGTCGAACATGTCGTGCGGAACATCGAGACGATCCTGGTGACCGTGCGCCGGGAGCTGCCCGATGCGCACATCCTCGTCCAGTCCGTGATGCCACGCGGCCGCGAGTTCGCGAGCCAGATCAGGGATATCAACCGCCACCTCTGGCAATTCGCGCCCACCGTGCGCGCGCAGTACCTCGACCTCTGGCCGGCGCTGGCCCTCGCCGATGGGGAGCTGAATCCCGAGTATTCGGATGACCGACTCCACCTGAACGACTCCGGGTACGATGCGTGGCTGGCCGAGCTTCGCCCTGCGCTGGAGGCGCTGCACAGGCAACCGCCATCGAGCCGTGCGATTACCCTTCCCGACCTCTCCGGCTTCTCCGACCGTCACGCCCGCGGCTGAGGCGAATCGTCCCTTTTACCAGAGACTCAAAGTCGTGCG
>JAUZGC010000161.1 GCA_030840105.1 Microbacteriaceae bacterium | reverse complement strand
GCGGGCGCAGACGCGCAAAAGTGCCCGTTCCGGCGGGTAGTGCCCGGCGCAACGGGCGCAACCCGCCGGAGCGGGCACTATGGCCCGCGCAGCGACGGATCGAGTAGGGATGTATCGATAGATTGAGAGCATGAACACAGTTCCGGAGGAGTACCTGCTCGGCGGCGAACGCATCACCGCGCTACCCAAGATCTCGCTGCACGATCACCTCGACGGTGGCCTACGCCCCCAGACGATCATCGAGCTGGCCGACGCCATCGCGCTCGACCTTCCTTCGACGGATGCCGACGCGCTCGGCCAGTGGTTCGCCGAGAAGTCCAACTCCGGTTCGCTCGTCGAGTACCTCAAGACCTTTGACATCACGACCGCCGTCATGCAGACCCGCGAGGGGCTGGTGCGGGTTGCACGCGAATTCGTGCAGGACCTGGGCGCCGACGGCGTCATCTACGGTGAGATTCGCTGGGCACCCGAGCAGCACCTCACACGCGGGCTGACCCTCGACCAGACCGTCGAGGCCGTGCAGGAGGGCATCGAGGAGGGCATCGAGGATGTCCAGCAGTCGGGTCGCGAGATCCGGGTCGGGCAACTCATCACGGCCATGCGTCACGCCGATCGCGGGCTCGAGATCGCCGAACTCGCCGTTCGTCACCGTGAGCGCGGCGTGGTCGGCTTCGATATCGCCGGCGCCGAAGCGGGTTTCCCCGCCTCGAAGCACCGTCGCGCCTTCGACTACCTGGCCGAGCAGTTCTTCCCCGCGACCGTGCACGCGGGCGAGGCCGACGGCCTCGCGAGCATCCGCAGTGCGGTTCTGGATGGCCGCGCCCTGCGCCTCGGCCACGGTGTGCGTCTGGCGGAGGACATCGTGATCGAGCGCCAGGACGACGAGAACACGTATGTCACCCTCGGCTCGCTCGCGCAATGGATCAAGGACCGAGAGATCGCGCTCGAGACCAGCCCGTCGTCGAACCTCCAGACGGGCGCAATCGCGGCCTGGGGGACCGAGATCCTGGATCACCCGTTCGACCTGCTGTACCAGCTGGGCTTCCGGGTCACGGTCAACCCCGACAACCGGCTGATGAGCAACACGACGCTCAGCAAGGAGCTCGCGCTGCTCGCTGACGCGTTCGGCTACGACCTCACCGATCTCGAGGTATTCCAGCTCAATGCCGCTGCGGCGACCTTCCTCCCGCTCGAAGACCGCGAGGATCTCGCCGACGCGATCACGGCGGGCTTCAACGGCGCGTAGCATCGAGGTACCTGCACTCGGACTGATAATGTGCCGCGAGTGTGTCGGGACGGCGCTCATGCCCCGGTGGTGTGGCCGGGGCGGCGGGGTACGCTGAGACCATGCCTCTACCCCCTCTCCCTGAGTCGGCCATTGCCCTCGCGGCACACGCGTCGGACTGGCGTCAGGCGGTCGAGGTAGCGGGTTCCGCCCTCGAACGTTCCGGTGCGACGCTGCACTCGTACACGGCGCGTATGGTCGAGATGATCGACGAGTTCGGGGCATACATCGTGATCGCTCCCGGTCTCGCGCTTGCTCACGCTCGCCCGGGGCCCGATGTGCTGGCCGACGGTCTCTCCGTCGTGACCCTCGTCGAGCCCGTCGCGTTCGGACACCCGCACAACGACCCGGTCGGCGTCGTGATCGGGCTCGCGGTCGCGACTCCGGATGCGCACGTGACGAGCGTCGCGGAGCTCGCCAATATCTTCAATGATCCTGGGGCTATTCCCGCGCTCGCCGAAGCGGCGACGGTTGCGGACGTCCAGCGGATCATGTCGGCAGGCAAAGAGGAAGCCGAGCGATGAAGATTGTCGCAATCTGCGGAGCCGGCATCGGCACATCCGCGATTCTCAAGGTCAACGCGGAACGAGTTCTCGACCGCCTCGACATCGAGGCGGACGTGACCGCCTCCGACGTTGCAAGTGTGCGGACCACGGCCGCGGATGCCCAGGTCATCCTCACGTCACCGGAACTGGTCGATGCCATCGGCGCGACCAACGCCGACGTTGTGGTGATCGACAACTACTTCGACCTCAGCGAGCTCGAAGCCAAGCTCGAAGCGGCCCTCGGCTAGCACCGCACCTCGAGCGAGCCAGGCCATCGCGTTGCTCAGGCGATCGCGCTCAGGCAATCGCGCTAATCAGGCAATGTGCGAGCGGATGCCGTCGCCCAGCTCGCGAACGCGGCTCTCTGCCGCCGCGCGTCGCTCCTCGACCGTTCCGTCCGTGCTCGACGCATCGATGTAGATCTTGAGCTTCGGCTCTGTGCCGCTCGGTCGCACCATGACGCGGGAGCCGTCCTCGAGCATGATCCGGAGCACGTCGCTCGGGGGTAGAGCGCCGAACCCATCTTTGAGGTCGTCGATCTCTGCAACGCGCACCCCGCCCAACTCGGCGGGCGGCGTCTGGCGCAGGCCGGTCATGATCTTGTCGATATCGGCCAGGTCGGTGACCCGCAGGGAGATCTGGTCGGAGGCGAAATGGCCGAAGCGTGCGCTGAACCGATCGAGCTGGTCGGCGATGGTGAGGCCCTCGGCCTTCAGCGAGTTGGCGAGGTCGAGGAAGGCGACGGCGGCTGAGATGCCGTCCTTGTCCCGAACCACCTTCGGATTGACGAGGTAGCCAAGTGCTTCCTCGAAGCCGTAGATGAGACCTGGCGCGCGGGAAACCCACTTGAACCCGGTGAGCGTGTCCTCGAAATCGAGCCCGTACGCGTCGGCGACCGCCTTGAGGGCAGGGGAGGACACGATGGAGCAGGCGAGGGTGCCGCTCGGCCCGGAGTCCGGTTCGGCCGTGGCGCTCGCGCGTTCTGCCGCCCGCCAGCCGAGCAGCGAGCCGGCCTCGTTTCCGCTGAGCCTGCGGTATCCGGATTCCGACGCGGGGTCGGGGATGGCGACCGCAAGGCGGTCGGCGTCCGGATCGTTGGCGATGACGAGTTCGGCGTTGATGGATCTGGCCGTCGCGTAGGCGAGGTCCAACGCCCCCGGCTCCTCCGGGTTCGGGAAGGCAACCGTGGGGAAGGCGGGATCAGGCTCGATCTGGTCGGCGACGGTCGTCGGCGCTGGGAAGCCGGCCGCGGCGAAGGCGCGCGACGCGGTCTCCCAGCCGACCCCGTGCATCGCCGTGTAAACGACGCGGAGTGGCAAAGCCGGGGCGGTCGCGACCGAGGCGGTCGCCGCCACGTACGCGTCGATGACCGACTCCGGTGCATGCTCGTACGCATCCGATCGCGGCAGGTCGGTGATGCTGCCAGCCGCAATGCGCTGGATCCGCGCGGCGATCTCGGCGTCGGCGGGGGGCACGATCTGCGAGCCGTGGTCCTCGCCGCCCAGGTAGACCTTGTACCCGTTGTCATTGGGCGGGTTGTGGCTGGCCGTGACCATAACGCCGGCCGATACGTCCAGGTGGCGCACCGCGAACGCGAGCACGGGTGTCGCCAGGAGGCGCGGGAGAAGGATCGCGCGCATGCCGGCGCCCGCCATCAGTTCGGCCGTGTCCCTGGCAAAGATGGCCGAGTTTTTGCGACCGTCGTAGCCGATCACGACGGAGGGCACCCGGCCGTGTGCGGTCTCGAGAAGGTAGGCGGCGATCCCGGCCGCGGCCTGCGCGACCAGAACCCGGTTCATCCGGTTGGGGCCGGCGGCGATTTCTCCGCGAAGTCCGGCCGTTCCAAACGCAAGCCGTGTGTCGAAGCGCGAGTGCAGGTCGGTGAGTGCGTCATCCGACCCCGCGTCGGCGGCCGTGATGAGCGCCGAGAGCTCGTCGCGGGTCTCCTCGTCAGGATCCTGGGCGATCCAGGCATGCGCTGCATCGAGCACGCCGGCATCCGTCAGGCTCACAAGGCGCCCACGATCTTCGCGAGGAGAGCGCTGATGACCGGCTCGGCCGTGCGACCGGCCTCGATGACCTCTTCGTGACTGAGCGGCGTCTTCTGGATACCTGCAGCCAGGTTCGTGATAAGCGACATGCCGAGCACCTCCATGCCGGCCTGGCGGGCGGCGATCGCCTCGAGTGCCGTCGACATGCCGACGATGTGGCCGCCGATGATCCTGGCCATTTGGACTTCCGCCGGCGTCTCGTAGTGCGGACCGCGGAACTGGCAGTACACGCCCTCGTCGAGGCTCGGCTCGATCGAGCGCGCCAGACGACGCAGGCGCGTGGAGTATAGGTCGGTGAGGTCGACGAACGTGGCACCCTCGAGCGGGGAGTCCGCGGTCAGGTTGATGTGATCGCTGATCAGCACAGGTGTTCCCGGCTTCCAGGTCTCTTTGATGCCGCCGGCGCCGTTGGTCAGGATCATCGTCGTGGCGCCTGTCGCCGCGGCCGTCCGCACGCTGTGCACCACGCGACGAACGCCGTGATCCTCGTAATAGTGCGTACGGGCGCCGATGACGAGCGCGCGCTTGCCGCTCGGCAGCAGCACGGATCGAAGCGTCCCGACGTGTCCTTCGAGCGCCGGAGCACTGAAACCCGCGATCTCTGCCGCAGGTATCGTCGCGGTGGTCTCGCCGATCAGATCGGCGGCCTTGGCCCAGCCGCTGCCGAGTGTGAGGGCAACGTCATGGCGCTCGACGCCCGTGATGTGGGCGATCTGCGCTGCGGCATCCCTGGCGACGGCAAACGGATCGGTGGTCGGGTCATCGAGTGGATTGGTGGTCACGGCAGACATGCCCCCACCTTATTGCGTCGTCGGCGCGTGCGAGGAGAAGGGTGCGGCGTCCCGTTCCGCTCATCCGTGGTTTGGTAGAGCAGGGTCAAGGCACAAGGATGGAGCAATGACGTACGAATTCGAGCGCAAGCAGAAAATCGTGGTGCTCGGAGGCGGGCCCGGAGGATACGAAGCGGCCATCGCGGGCGCACAGCTGGGGGCGGAAGTCACGATCGTCGAGCGCATCGGCATCGGTGGATCGGCGGTGATCACCGATGTCGTGCCATCGAAGACGCTCATTGCGACGGCCGAGGCAGCCAACGCGATCGGCGAGGCGGCCGAGCTGGGCGTGCAGTTCTTCGCGCGCGGTGAGAAGGGCCAGCCTGTCCGGCCGGAGGTCGCGGTCAACCTGGCCGCCGTGAACAAGCGGCTCATCGGCCTGGCGCGCCAGCAGTCGGAGGACATGAGGTCCGAGCTGGTCCGCGCCGGGGTACGAATCGTAACGGGGGAGGGTCGGCTCGACGGATCGAGCGCCGTCATCGTCTCCACCGCGCAGGGCGGCAAAGGTAAGGATTTCGACCGGATCGAGGCGGACACGATCGTCCTCTCGGTCGGCGCGAGTCCGCGCATCCTGCCCGCGGCGCAGCCGGACGGCGAACGGATCATGACCTGGACCCAGCTCTACGACCTGCCGTCCGTTCCGGAACACCTCATCGTCGTCGGATCGGGCGTGACGGGTGCGGAGTTCGCATCCGCGTACACGGCGCTCGGTTCCAAGGTCACGCTCGTGTCGAGCCGTGACCAGGTGCTGCCAGGAGAAGACGCGGATGCCGCACGCGTGATCGAGAACGTCTTCAAGCGCAATGGCATGACCGTGCTTTCCAAGTCGAGGGCGGAGTCCGTGGTGCGCACAGAGGAGGGCGTGATCGTGACGCTCTCCGATGGCCGGACCGTTGCAGGTAGCCACTGCCTCATGGCCGTCGGTTCGATCCCGAACACGGCAGGTATCGGGCTCGAGCAGGCGGGCGTGCAGGTCACCGAATCCGGGCACGTCCGCGTCAACCGCGTCGCGCGCACGTCGAGGCCGAACATTTACGCTGCCGGGGACTGCTCCGACCTGCTCATGCCGCTCGCATCGGTTGCTTCGATGCAGGGGCGAACGGCCGTTTTCCACGCGATGGGCGATGCCGTCAGCCCGTTCGAGCAACGGAACGTGACATCCAACATTTTCACCCAGCCGGAGATCGCAACGGTCGGCTGGAACCAGAAGCAGATCGAGGAGGGCATCGCACAGGGCGACATCTACAAGCTGCCGCTCAAGTCGAACCCGCGCGCCAAGATGCTCGGAATCAAGGACGGGTTCGTCAAACTCTTCGCACGCACCGGCTCAGGTACGGTCATCGGTGGCGTCATCGTCGCGCCTCGGGCGAGCGAGCTGATCTTCCCGCTCGCCCTCGCCGTCGAGCACAGGCTCACCGTCGACGAGGTGGCGCGTGCGTTCACGGTCTACCCGTCGCTGTCCGGCTCGATTTCGGATGCTGCCCGCGCGATGCACATCGTGCTGTAGACCCCTGTGGTGGTCGAGTCGCGCGTATCGGACCCGACCCGAGCCTCAGAGGATGTTCAGCAGGAGGTGCCCTGACGACACCGTGGCGCCGACCGTCGTGTTGATGCCGGCGACCGTGCCGTCCTTGTGCGCCGTGAGCGGCTGTTCCATCTTCATGGCCTCCAGCACAAGAACGAGGTCGCCCTTGACGACCTGGTCGCCGTCGGCTACAGCCAGCTTGACGACGGTCGCCTGCATGGGCGCCGTGATCGAGTCCCCCGTCGCGGTCACGACGGCGTGCCCGCTGCTCCGGCGACGGGGCGCAGCCGTCTTCGCCTTGTCCGTCCCGGTTGCGAGCAGCTTGGTCGGGAGCCCGACCTGGATGCGTTTGCCTTCGACCTCGACGACGACGCTGTGTCGTCCCTCGGCCGCTGGGGCGTCGCTCATGGCGCCCGACCACGGCTCGATGTCGTTCTGGAACTCGGTCTCGATCCAGTTCGTGTAGATCGTGAACGGATGCCCGTCCGCCGGAGCGAATGCCGGATCGCGCACGATCGCGCGGTGGAACGGCAGCACAGTCGGTAGTCCGGCGACCTCGAACTCGTCGAGGGCGCGTCGCGACCTCTCGAGGGCTTCCTCGCGCGTCGCGCCGGTCACGATGAGCTTGGCGATGAGCGAATCGAACGATCCGGAGATCACGTCGCCGGCCTGAACGCCGCTGTCGACGCGGACACCGGGTCCACCCGCGGGCTTGAACACGCTCACGGGGCCGGGCGACGGGATGAATCCGCGGCCGGCATCCTCACCGTTGATGCGGAATTCGAACGAGTGGCCTTTCGCGATCGGATCCTGGTAGTCGAGCACGCCGCCCTCGGCCAGCCGGAACTGCTCGCGCACGAGGTCGATGCCGGTGACCTCTTCCGACACCGGGTGCTCGACCTGAAGCCGCGTGTTGACCTCGAGGAACGAGACGGTGCCGTCCTTGCCGATGAGGAACTCGCAGGTGCCCGCCCCGACGTAGCCGACCTCTTTGAGGATGGCCTTGGATGCGCGGTACAACTCGGCCGTCTGCGCGGCGGTAATGAACGGTGCCGGCGCCTCTTCCACGAGCTTCTGGTGGCGGCGCTGGAGGGAGCAGTCACGGGTGGAGACGACGACGACGTTGCCGTGCTCGTCAGCGAGGCACTGGGTCTCGACGTGGCGGGGCTGGTCGAGGTACTTCTCGACGAAGCATTCCCCCCGGCCGAATGCGGTGACGGCCTCGCGGGTTGCGGATTCGAAAAGCTCGGCGACTTCCTCACGCTCGCGGGCGACCTTGAGGCCGCGTCCGCCGCCGCCGTATGCGGCCTTGATCGCGACCGGCAGGCCGTGCACGTCGACGAACTCGAGAACTTCGGCCGCGTTCGCGACCGGGTTGAGCGTCCCTGGCGCGAGCGGAGCGCCCACTTTCTCTGCCACGTGGCGAGCCGAAACCTTGTCGCCGAGCCGCTCGATCGCCTCGGGCGACGGACCGATCCAGGTCAGGCCGGCCGCGATGACGGCGCGGGCGAAGTCGGCGTTCTCGGCGAGGAACCCGTAGCCGGGGTGCACGGCGTCGGCGCCTGCCCGACGGGCGATGGAAAGGAGCTTCTCGATGACGAGGTACGTTTCGGCGCCGGTCGTGCCGTCGAGCGCGTACGACTCGTCGGCGAGCCGTGAGTGGACCGCGTCACGATCCTGGTCGGCGTAGACGGCGACGGAGGCGATTCCGCTGTCCTTCGCGGCGCGGATGACACGGACGGCGATTTCGCCTCGGTTGGCGATGAGGACTTTGGATATGCGTGGCACAGTTCCCTAGCCTATTGCCAGCTTCGGGCGCGATTTTGGGTAATGTTCACAAAAATGGCCACTCGCGTGGTGAGAACGCCTACAAACGGGCGCGGTTCCAGAGGGATGGCCACTCGACTTCGAATTCGAGGAAGAGCTCGCGGAGGGTCGCCAGGGAGAGCCCGACGACCGTGCTCGGATCGCCGGTGATGCGGGTGATGAACGGCCCGCCCAGGCTGTCGATCGTGAACGCACCGGCGACCTTGAGCGGCTCGCCGGTGGCGATATACGCATCGATCTCCGCATCGGTGATGTTTTCGGCGAAGGTGACTGTCGCGACCGAGGTCGCGCCCGTTGCCGCGCGTGTCGTCCCGCCGCGGTGGTCGATCAGCCAGTGCCCGGAGTACAGCGATCCCGTGGTGCCGCGCTGCGCAAGCCATCGCTCCCGGGCAACCTCCGGGGTGTGCGGCTTCCCATGCACAGCCCCCGCCACCTCGAAGGCGGAGTCACCGCCCAGGATGAATCCGTCGATGCGCAAGCCGTCGACGAGCGTCTCCGTCACCGCTTCTGCCTTCACGCGCGCGAGATGTTCGACCATGACCGCGGCGCTGAGTGGTCCGTGTTCCGCCTCCGCGGCGGCCACCGCTGCTGGCTCGTCGACGTGGGAGGGGACGACGATCGGTTCGACACCGGCCGCGCGGAGGAGTGCAAGACGAGCGGGTGAGGTCGAGGCGAGGTAGAGGCGCATGGGTTCCTTTGTGCAACGCAGTGTGCGGTATGGGATGCTCGACGCATGGCACAGAACCACGCCCGCGCGCCCCACAACGGTACCGAGATCGGAACCGAGGTCGAGCTCGAGATTACCAACGTTGCCCACGGTGGAGTCTTTGTCGCGCGGCACGAGGGCCGCGTGGTCTTTGTGAGCGACACCATGCCTGGCGAGCGCGTGCTGGCCAGGATCACCGACGATCGGCACGCGAGCTTCTGGCGCGCGGAGACCGTCGAGGTGCTCGCAGCGTCGCCAGAGCGCCAGTCGCACGTGTGGTCGGCCGCGTCGGTCGACCGTGCCCCGGAGGATCGCGCGGGCGGTGCCGAATTCGGACACATCAGGCTCGAACACCAGCGCGAGCTCAAGCGGCGCGTGATGGTCGATGCATTGAGCCGCATGGCCCGGCTTGAGCGCGACGTCACGGTCGAGCCGGTTGGCCACGAGAGCGACCCATCCTCGAATGGCACCGGATGGCGTACTCGGGTGCGCTTGCAGGTCGACGACGCCGGTCGCGTCGGACCATACGCGGCGCGCTCGCACCGCGTCATCCCCGTCGAGGACCTTCCCCTCGCGACGGTCGAGCTTGCCGGAGCCGCCCCGCTCGCCCAGCGCTTCCCGCGCGCCCTGTCGATCGACATCGTCGGCCCGAGCACGGCGTCGCCCCTCGTCCTCGTCAATGATGCTCCCGTCACAGGCAAGCGGCCGCACCGCGTGCCGCTCCCCATCCGCGAACGCGTCGGCGATCGTGAGTTCCGGCTCGACGCCCGCGGCTTCTGGCAGGTGCATCGCGATGCCGCCGCGACCCTCACGGCCGCGGTCCAGGGCGCGGTCGACGACGCCGTCTTCGACCCGCAGGCCGCCAACCTCGACCTTTACGGCGGAGTCGGCCTCCTAGCGGCGGCGCTCGGCGACCGCTTCGGCGGCACGACGAGGATCACATCGGTCGAGAGCAGCGAAGCCGCGACGGACAACGCCGCCGAAAACCTCGCCGACTGGATCGGTGCCGCAGCCGTGACCGACCGGGTCGAGCGTTATCTGCGACGACTCGTGACGGATGCGTCCGCTGCCGAGCGCGCCCGCCTCCGCGCGGCGACTGTGGTTCTCGATCCGCCACGCTCAGGAGCAGGAAAGGATGTCGTCGCCGCCATCGCGGAGCTGCATCCGGCCCAGGTCGTCTACGTCGCGTGCGACCCGGTCGCCCTGGCCAGGGACCTCGCGATCTTCGCCCAGCGCGGCTACGCGCTCAGCTCGATGCGCGCATTCGACCTCTTCCCGCACACGCACCATGTCGAGGCCGTCGCAACGCTCATGCCCTGAGCATCCCAGACTGGGAGCCTGCTGCACGCTACGATTGGCGCCATGGTGCGCGTAGCGATAGTTGACGATCACGAGTCGGTTCGTCTGGGGCTCAAAGCTGCCTGCATTGATGCAGGCTACGAGGTTCTGGGGACGGGAGCCACCGTCGACGAACTCGTCGAGGTTCTCGCGGGCCGTGAGTGTGACGTCGTCGTGCTCGACCTCTCACTCGGCGATGGCTCACGCGTGACCGACAACGTCAAGCGTGTGCAGGGCACAGGCGCTGCCGTTCTCGTGCACAGCATCGCGGATCGCGTCGCCAACGTGCGCGAAGCGCTCGCCGCCGGTGCGGCGGGCGTCATCCCCAAGTCGTTCCCTACGACCACCGTCATGGCCGCCATCGCCACCGTTGCGAAGGGCGAGGTTCTCAACAATCTCGAGTGGGCCACCGCCATCGACGCCGACACCGATTTCGCCAAGGCGCAGCTGGGCCGCAGGGAGCGCGACGTGCTGCACCTCTATGCATCGGGACTCCCGCTCAAGGCCGTGGCGGAGCAGCTGGGCATCGCGAACTCGACCGCCAGAGAGTACCTGGACCGAATTCGCGTGAAGTATGTCGAAGTGGGCAGGCCCGCCCCCACGAAGGTCGACCTGCTGCGTCGCGCCGTGGAGGATGGAATCCTGCCTGGCCTTGATTCCGACACGGGCAATGCCCGGGCCTAGCTGGGCGGACAGCCTCCTCTCGGGTGCGCAGAAGCCACGCAACCCGATTAGTCGAGCACGACTGGAGCGGATTGCCGGCCGGACTGTCGCGGCATTTGGACTGATCTTCGGGCTCCAGACGCTGCCCATCGTGCTGTCCCAGCTGCACACGTTCAAGCAGCCGTGGGGGCTCATCGCCGCTATTGCCGTATTCGGCGGCGTTTTCGCCGTGATCGTGTGTGCGGTCATCCAGAGGTGGGTGCGCGGCGCGATGGGTTACTTCGCGATCAGCTATCTCCTTGTCGTGATCGCCTGGCCGTTCTCGGTCATCGACCCGAACGCCGATGGCGACAAGCCGTGGGTGTGGTTTCTCTGCACGGTCGCGACGGCGTATGCGACGATCGCCTTCCGGCTGTGGGTCGCGATTGCGTACACGATCCTCACGCCCGTCGCCTACGGCATCATCCGCACCCTTCCGTCCGGTGGGGGTGTGAGTGTCGGCGTCGCTGCGCTCGACACCGTCTACGCGACCATCCTTGGCGGCGTCATCCTCGTCATCATCACGATGTTGCGCCAGGCTGCGTCCGCCGTTGATACCGCGCAGACGACGGCGTTGGAGCGGTATGGGAACGCAGTGCGTCAGCATGCCACCGAGGTCGAGCGCGTACAGGTCGACTCCATCGTGCACGACAGCGTGCTCGCGACCCTGCTCTCGGCGTCAAATGCCCGCACGCCGCAAGCCATGGCGATCGCCGCCACGATGGCCGCCGACGCGATTCGCCACCTTCATGCCGCGGAGGCGGTCGATCCGGAGGACCAGTCCCTGGTCGGCCTGGACCGGCTGAGCGAACGGATCAGGGCGGCGGCAACCGCCTTTTCCTCGCCGTTCGAGGTCACGGTCGTGGATGTCACGTCGCAGACGCTTCCCGTGCATGTCGCAGAGGCGGTCTACTCCGCTACCGTGCAGGCAATGGTCAACAGCCTGCAGCACGCCGGGGGGCGGGGCGTCTCACGTTCGCTCGTCATCACGGGTGGTGGATCCGCTGCGACAGTCTCGGTGAGTGTCTCCGACACCGGTGTCGGGTTCGAGGCGGAAGCGGTGTCCTCCGAACGGCTCGGTCTGCGCGTCTCGATCATCGAGCGGCTCACCAAGGTCGGCGGTGAAGCACGAATCGACTCGCGGCCGGGCGAAGGCGCGACCGTAACGCTCCTCTGGCCAGCCCAACACGAACGTGAGGGGGAAGCGGCGCCAGACAGCGCGCCACTCAACCTCGAGTCAGATTCCGAATCGGAGCCGGCCCGATGATCGCCCTTCCACGCCTGCTTTTCCTGGGCCTCGCGGCTCTCTTCTCCGCGTACCACCTCGTGCTCGCGGTGTCGTCACTGTCGATCCCGGCGACGCCGGGGTCATCCATTGCCGCCATGATCCTCTACCTGGTCGCGACGGTGCTCACTCTCTGGCCGACGAGCCCAACCAGCATGCCCGCGTGGCTCGCCGGGTTCGACCTTGCGGTCTGCATCGCGCTTCCAATCCTCGTCACCAGCCAATTGCCCGCCTCGAGCGACAACGGCTATGCGACCTGGTACGTCGCAGCGGTCGGCACGCTCATGACGATCGTCGCGGTTCGCCGCCAACCGCTGGCGGCATGGATTGGCGTGGGGTTCCTGGCGGTGCAGACCGTGCTGTGGTCTGGGCCGGGCGCGCTCGCCGGGATCGGCGTGATCGGAAGCGTCGTCTGGGTCGGTGTCGCCGTCGTCATTTCGCGTGCGCTCGCCAGGGCCGGGCGGGACGCCCTCCAGTTCGCGCGGGCTGAACGCGAGGCCACCGAATGGCAAGCGGCGCAGGAAGCGCACGTGATGGAACGCCAGTTCCGGCTGCGGCAGACGTACCGCGTTGCCGCGCCCATGCTGGCCAAAATCATCCGCAGCCACGGTGATCTCACTCAGGCCGAGCGGCAGGAGTGCCGCTATCTGGAGGGCGCCATCCGAGACGAGATCCGCGGCCGTCGGCTGCTCAACGACGATGTACGCGCCCAGGTCATGGATGCCCGCCGTCGCGGAGTCGTGGTGAGCCTGCTCGACGAGGGCGGCATCGACGAACTCACCGACGACGAGCTCGAGACGGTTCTCGGCAAGCTCGCCGAGGCGATCCGCGGGACGACGACGAGCAAGCTCATCGTGCGCACTGTCGCGCGCACGTCGAAGACCGCCGTCACCGTCGTGGGGCTGCAAACCTCGGATGACAGCAATGCCCATGCACTCGGCTCCGAAGACGAGGATGACGAGGTCAACCTCTGGCTCGAGATCCCGCGCCCCGGCGTGAGCGCCGACGTCGACGCCGAATAGCCTGCGGCGCGAGCGCACTGGCCTCAGACGGCCCATGCGCACAGCCCTGACATGCACAAGAGGGCCGGCGTTTCCGCCGGTCCTCTTGTGAAAGCCCCGAGTCAGGGCGATAACCCGAATATCGCCCTGACTCGCCCCCAAAACACTCGCCCGCTTACCCTAGTCGGCGAGTGATTGGCGGTGTAACTCACGAGGAGAGACACCTAGCAATAACCATATTGGTCTGATTACCCGGGCTTGCAAAGTCGTCATTTCTGAGGACTAGCGGGGGACAGTTTGGGAATCCCGGCTGCTGTCACGCCACAGAAAGACAATTGTCCCACAACCGGGGGGTCGTATATCGGGGTACACCTCAGGGCTGCACCTCCTCGTCCTTCCGTGATGCGGAGGATGGGTGCAATTCGCCGCTCGCCGGGGGCTGATCCCGGCGTGTCGTGCCGCATCTCCGCAGCGCGGCAGGGCGGCATCGCGGCAGCGCGGCAGCGCGGCAGCGCGCTACGTGATGTGGCGCATCTCCTGTCAGCCGGTGAACCCGCGCCACGCTCCGGCGCCAGGAACGAGGGGTCGGCGTAGCGTCCGCTGGCTCTTTTGCCAGGCATCCGGCCCACTCGTTTCGCCCTCGGCAAGCATGGACGCCTGCTCCCTGGCGGCGGATACGATGACCGCTGAAACGGCCGCAACCTCTTCCGGCGTGACAAGGCGTGTCTCGAAAACGATGTCGCTCGCTTCGAGCAGTGCTCGCTGGGGGGTCCTGTGCGTGGTCATGAGATCACAGGGGGATGTTGCCGTGCTTCTTGGGCGGGAGGGACGCGCGCTTGGTGCGCAGGGCGCGCAACGCTTTGAGCACGGCGACGCGGGTCGCTGCCGGCTCGATCACGCCATCGAGCTCGCCTCGCTCGGCGGCGAGGAACGGGCTTGCGACGTTGTAGGTGTACTCATTGGCGAGCTTTGTACGGACGGCCGCGACATCCTCGCCCGCTTCTTCGGCTCGCTTGATCTCGGGGCGGTAGAGGATGTTGACGGCACCCTGACCGCCCATGACGGCGATCTCGGCGGTCGGCCAGGCGAGGTTGATGTCTGCGCCAAGCTGCTTCGAACCCATGACGATGTATGCGCCGCCGTACGCCTTGCGCGTGATGATGGTGACCAGCGGCACGGTCGCCTCGGCGTACGCGTAGAGCAGTTTCGCGCCGCGGCGGATGACGCCCGTCCATTCCTGGTCGGTGCCCGGCAGGTACCCAGGAACGTCGACGAGGGTCAGGATCGGGATCGAGAACGCGTCGCAGAACCGCACGAAGCGCGAGGCCTTCTCGCCGGCGTCGATGTTGAGCGTGCCCGCCATGGCGTTCGGCTGGTTGGCGACAATGCCGACCGAGCGGCCTTCGACGCGTGCGAAACCGATGACGATGTTGGGGGCGAAGAGCGGTTGGACCTCCAGGAAGTCGCCCTCGTCGACGATGTGCTCGATCACGGTGTGCACGTCGTACGGCTGGTTGGGGGAGTCGGGGATGAGCGTGTTGAGCCTGCGGTCGGCATCCGTGATTTCGAGCTCTGCGCTGGTCTCGTACACCGGCAGCTCGGCGAGGTTGTTGTCCGGCAGGAAGCCAAGCAGCGTCCGTGCGTAGTCGAGGGCGTCGTCCTCGTCGCTTGCCAGGTAGTGGCTGACGCCGGAGACCGTGTTGTGCGTGAGTGCGCCGCCGAGTTCCTCGAAGCCGACATCCTCACCGGTGACGGTCTTGATGACATCCGGCCCGGTGACGAACATGTGGCTCGACTTGTCGACCATGATGACGAAGTCGGTGAGGGCGGGGGAGTAGACCGCGCCACCGGCTGCTGGGCCCATGACGAGCGAGATCTGCGGGATGACACCGGATGCCGCCGTGTTGCGACGGAAGATCTCGCCGTACTTGCCGAGAGCGACGACGCCCTCCTGGATGCGTGCTCCGCCCGAATCGAGGATGCCGATCATCGGCACGCCCGTCTTGAGTGCGTGGTCCATGACCTTGATGATCTTCTCGCCGGCGACTTCACCGAGCGAGCCGCCGAAGATCGTGAAGTCCTGACTGAAGACGGCGACGTTGCGTCCGTGGATCGTACCGACGCCTGTGACGACGGCGTCGCCGTATGGACGCTTGTTTTCCATGCCGAACGCGTGCGTGCGGTGGCGCACGAACTCGTCGAACTCGACGAACGAACCGTGGTCGAGGAGCTTCTCGATGCGCTCGCGGGCCGTCATCTTGCCCCTGGCGTGCTGCTTCTCGATGGCGGCCTGGCCGCTGGCGGTCACCGCTTCGTGATACCGCTCCTTGAGGTCGGCTAGCTTGCCCGCCGTTGTCGTGAGATCAGGGCTCTGGCGGGATTCATTCTCGGTCACGCCGTTCACTCTACCGGCAGGTCTTACAGCCAAACCGTTGAGGGAATCCCACAAAGACAGGGCCGCCGATTGGTGTGCGCCTTGCGGTCGTTGGTCGGGAACCTCGGGGGTGGGACGAGAATGGAAGGCATGGACTTCCCCCTCAGCAGAGCCGTGGTGCCCCGGCTTGACGTGCTCGACACCGCGGGATCGACGAATGACGAACTCGTGCGCGGGGCGACGGGCGCGGATGCCGCGCTCTGGCCGGACCTCGCCGTGATCGTCACCGATAGCCAGACCACCGGACGCGGCAGGCTCGGCCGTAGCTGGGTGTCGCCGGCCGGCAAGTCTCTGGCCATTTCTGTGCTCCTGCGGCCGGCCGCACGCGTCGGCAGCGCGCTCCCTGTCGATCGTTTCGGCTGGTTCCCCTTGCTGGCCGGGCTCGCGATGACCCGTGCAGTCACGGCGGTCGTCCCATCCGGCGTCTCGCTCAAATGGCCGAACGACGTGCTGATCGGGGGCAAGAAGGTGTGCGGCATCCTCTCCGAACTGCTTCCGGATGCGCGCGGAGTCGTGATCGGTGCCGGGCTCAACGTCTCGCTCGGCGAGGATGACTTGCCCGTCGAGACCGCGACGTCGCTGCTTCTCGCGGGGGTTGAACAGCCGGATCCGGATGCTGTCCTCGCGGCATACCTGACCGAGCTCACAGGTCTCGTGGGGAATCTCCTGGCTGCCGGGGGAGACGTGGGTGCCAGCGGGCTGCTCTCGGCGGTGACGGAGCGCTGTGAGACCATTGGCCGTCCGGTTCGCGTCGAGCTGCCGTCCGGCTCGCCGCTGCTCGGCACGGCGACGGCCATCGACCAGGAGGGCCGCTTGATAGTCGAGACGAATACCCGAGTCACGGCTGTCGCCGCCGGTGATGTGACACACCTGAGGTATTAATAGCTCATGGCTAACACGGCAGGAGTGGATGCGGCTGCGCCCACCGAGCGCGTCGTAGCGCGGCTGCGACCGCATGCAAGGGCACTGTTCTGGCCAAGCCTCATCCTGATCGCCACGTGCGGCGCGGTCGGCTACTTCGTCGGCCAGGTCTCCGAGGTCTGGGAGAGCGTGCTGTTATATGCAGGGGCCGCGGCCGTCGTGCTCCTGCTGTTCCTGCTCCCGCTCGCGTTCTGGCTCAGCAAGCGATACACGGTGACGACCAGGCGGATCATCCTGCGTCATGGTTTCTTCATCCGCGTCCGCCAGGAGCTGTTGCACAGCCGGGGTTACGACGTTTCAGTCAAGAAGAACCTGTTGCAGAGTGCGTTCCGTTCGGGCGATGTGCGCATCAATGCAGGGCTGGAGAGCCCGATCGTGTTGCAGGACGTGCCGAGGGCAGACCTCGTGCAGAGCGCGCTTCACGACCTGATGGAGAACTCGCGGAACGTTATCGCCACCCGCAGGCAGCAGGAGGAGTCAGCTGTCGCTGACGAGACGACGGTCTGGGGAAGCCGCTAGACCGGTCGAGGCATCCTTCGCGCGGCGGGAGCTGCCCCGATCCGGCGCGTACACCCACCAGCGATACAACGCGAAGCGGAAGACAGTGCCGATCGCCAGACCGACGACGTAGTTCGAAATGTTGTCCGCGAGCAGCGACTTGTAGTCGAGCAGGTAG
The DNA here is from genome assembly GCA_030840105.1 of Microbacteriaceae bacterium. Lineage (GTDB taxonomy): Bacteria > Actinomycetota > Actinomycetes > Actinomycetales > Microbacteriaceae > JAUZGC01. The sequence goes on along the minus strand of JAUZGC010000161.1, from coordinate 410 downwards.
TGCGAGATCCACAGGCACAGGATCGGGATGCCCATGCCGGCGAGGCTGACCAGGCCGAATTCGATGCCCTCGCGCACCGTGTTCGTCTGGCGCTGGGCGGAGAACGCCCAGAAGCGATTGCCGACCCAGTTGGTGATGATCGCGACGGTGGTCGCGATGATGGTGGCATAGATGGGACCGTGTTGCATCACCTTCGGCGCGAACACCGTAAGCATGAGTGAATTGAACACGACGACGTTGACGAGGACGCCGACGGCGCCGACAGCACCGAACTTGATGAGCTGTGGCAGTAGTCGCGAGGCCCGCCTGTGCTCGTTCTCTCGAGCTGGCACGTCCGCACGCGGTTTCATGGGCGAAGATAGAGTCATCGCTCGCGAGCTTACGCGAGGCGGCGTCCCCCAGACTGGGAG
>JAUZGC010000132.1 GCA_030840105.1 Microbacteriaceae bacterium | reverse complement strand
GCTGCTGCGAGACCAGCCCCCGCGACCAGGCCCGCGACGCCCCAGACGATGAGCGCGCCATTGTGTGACATGACGGCCTGCGCCACCACGGCCAGGCACCACCACTGCGCTATTGCGAGAACGGTTCCCACGGCCAGCAATGCCGCGGACGTTCTGAGTGCCGCCCGGCCCGGCAGTGCAGCGCGACGCAACCACTCTTCCGGTGCAACCGTCTGCCCAGCCGGCTCGACGGCATCCGCCGCTTTCGTCTTCGTCATGATGGTTCAGTCGTCGTGAGGCCGATCGGCGCTACGCGTCAGTCCTCGTCATCACGGTGACGGCGCGCATCGATGATCCAGACGACGGCACTGCCAATGAGGATCAATGCAATCGCGATCCCATTGATGATGTTGGTGCCGTACTGCGGGTATCCGCTGAACATGTCGTCGCTGATCGCGTACACCAGGGTGCCGAGGATCGTGAATCCGATCCCTTCCAGCCACTTGCGCAGCAGCCCTTTTGGCTTACGACCGACGTTTAGCTTCTCGCTCATTTGCTGCTCCCAACAATCGCGGTTTCCAGGTGTGCTGGTCCGGTGTGCGGATGGACGCGCTTGCCCTTGAAGGTGCGGTGTGCGAACCAGGTGTAGAAGAGGATGAGCGGAACATTCAGCCCGATCCCGACCAGCAGGAAGACCATCGTGTTGCGTGGTCCCTGGGCGGCTTGCCACGTGAGGCCGGGCACGATGACCGGGTACCGCGCAACGGTGAAGGCGACGATGACCGCGACGGTCATGAGCACCAGGCCGCCGAACGGCAGGATGTCAGCGTTTCGCGTGGTTCGTTTGCGACCGAACGTAATCGCCGCCATCACCGCACCGCCGAGCGCGAACACGAGCAGTGCCCAGAAAGCGATTGCCCGGCCCGGGGTGCTGAGGTCCAGCGGCGCCGCCGTCGCATTGATGCCGATGAGGCTGAGGATCCCGAACACGATGGCCACCAGGCCGACGATCGATCCACGGGCGGCCGCGCGAAGGCGCAGGCCGCCTTCGGTCTTCATCTTGATGTAGCCATAGCCGAGCGCCGTGTAGCCGAGCGCGACGGTGATCCCAAGCAGGACGCTGTACCAACTGAACGAGCCGAATGCGCTTCCCGCGTATGCACCGTTCACGAGGTGGAGCGGCGATGTGAGGTTTCCGAGCGCAAACCCCTGGGCGAATGCCGCGACGAGCGAACTGCCGCCGAATATCCAGAGCCACATACCGCTCGGGTTCCGCGACTGGGAGATGAACTCGACGCTGGCTCCACGCAGGACCAGTGCAAAGAGGGTCACGATGAGCGGCAGGAAGAGGTCAGGCAGGATTGCCCCGAACGCGAGGGGGAAACCGCCCCACAGGGCGACGGCGAGCAGTACCAGCCAGCTCTCGTTGCCGTCCCAGCCGGTCGCAACCAGCTCGACGGCCTCCACGCGTGACGCACGGTTCCGCTCGAACAGCGAACCGATGCCTATTCCGAGGTCATAGCCGTCCAGTACCACGTACATGGTTATGCAGAGCAGGATTACCAGGAACCAGATTGTTTGCATCATCGGGCCAACGCTCCTTCCATTGGGTTGGTGATGTCGCCCGGGAGCGGAGTGAACTCTGGCGGGGTACCTGGGTCGAAAGCGGGATCATCACGTTCAGGGCCGGCCTTGACCTGGCGTACGACGTAGACGATGTATGCGACCAGCAGAGCGAGATAGAGGGCCATGAAGCCGATGACGGAGAACACCAGTTCGCCCGGCGCAAGGTGAGACACGCCCTGTGCAGTCGTCAACTTGCCGAAGACCAGCCATGGTTGACGGCCGGCTTCTGACACCGTCCAACCGCCGAGGATGGAGACGATACCCATCGGCGTCGTCCACAGCAGGAACTTATGGAACCACCTCGCCGTATAGAGCCGCCTTCGGAGGCGCAGGATGATGCTTGCAAACGTCGCAATGAACATCAGAATGGAGCCATAGAACATGGCGCGGAAGCCCCAGAACGTTGCGGCCATGTTCGGGCGATCTGCCGCGGGCGTCAGCAGGAGACCTGGGGTCTTTGCGTTGCCGCTGAGGTCCTTCGCCCCGATTGCACTACCGAGCCAGGGGATCGTGATTTGGACGAGGTTCTTGCCTGCGGCCTGGTCGGGGATTTCGAAGACGGTGTATCCGTTACTGGTCGACGTCCAGTTTCCTTCCCACGCCTCGAGCTTGGAGAGCTGGTAGGGGACGGTGACGTTCACTGCAGTGCTGTCGCCGACGAAGATCTGAAGAGGCAGCAGGATCGCGGCGACGCCCAGGGCGATCGACAGCGAGCGCTTCGCGAATCCGAGAGCCCGCTTTTTCACGAGGTAGTACGCCGCAAGACCGGCGACAAAGAAGGCGGCGGCGATAAGCACGGCCAGGAGCATGTGCGGGTATCGCCAGATGAAGGCGGGGTTGAAGATCGTCTTCGCCCAATCGGTGGGAACGAATTGCCCGTTCTGCATCGTGTAGCCCGTTGGTGTCTGCATCCACGAGTTCGCGGCCATGATCCAGGTCGTGGAGAGGATCGTTCCGATCGAGACCATCACGGTGGATGCGAACATCGTCACGTGGCGTACGCGGCCATCACCATAGAGCAGGATGCCGATGAACCCTGCTTCCACGAAGAACGCGGTGACGACCTCCATGCCGATGATCGGTCCGATGATCGGTCCGGTCTTGGCTCCGAACACTCCCCAGTTCAGTCCCATCTGGAACGTAATCACCGCGCCGGCCACGACCCCGAGGGCGAATCCGACCGCGAAGATCCGCCGCCAAAAGCGGAACATCTGCAGGTAGACCGGCTTCTTGGTGCGCCAGTATGCGGCGTAGATAATCGAGAGGAATATGGAGAGTCCTACCGTTATCGCTGGGAATGTCATGTGGAACATGACGGTGAACGCGAACTGCCATCGCGACAAGTCGGTGAGACTCACCACAATCTCCTTTGCACTTCATTAAGAGCTTGCCGCAGTCGGGTTTCGGCGCGATCACTCTTTGTTTGCCATTGACAAAAGCCGCCCCACTGTGTCAATGACGCCGGTTAGCGTACGTCGAACTTCGGCGATAACCGAATTCGCGTCAGGAGATTTCCAGACGACGGAAACATGTTCGTCATGCAGGGCAAGTAGAGCAGATATGCCGCGCCATCAGCGTCCCGCTTCCCGCGGTCGTTGACATGTCATCAAAAACACGATTAGGATGACACGTCACCTAAATTTCGAACGAGCAGAGGACCATCCATGACAGTCAAGATCGCCGTGATCATCGGAAGCACCCGCCCCGGCCGCAATGGCGAGCAGGTTGCCAAATGGGTACAGGAGACGGCATCGAAGCGGACGGACGCGGAGTTCGAACTGGTTGACCTGCTCGACTTCAAGCTGCCGCACCTCGATGAGGCAATGCCAGCGTCGCTTGGCCAGTATGCGAACGCGCACACCCAGGCGTGGGCAGCGAAGGTCGCGGAGTTCGACGGCTACATCTTTGTAACGCCGGAGTACAACCACAGCACCTCCGGTGCTCTCAAGAACGCGCTGGACTTCGTCTACGGCGAGTGGAACAACAAGGCGGCGGGCTTCGTGAGTTACGGAGCGTCGGCCGGCGGGAGTCGCGCCGTCGAGCACCTTCGCCTGATTGCCGGTGAACTGCAGCTGGCGGATGTCCGCGCCCAGCTCGCTCTGTCGCTCATCTCTGACTTCGAGAACTTCAGCGTATTTAAGCCCACCCTCCAGCACGAGGCCGCTCTCGGCGTGGTGCTCGATCAGACGGTGGCCTGGTCTGGCGCGCTCCAGAACCTGCGGACCGAGGAACTCGAAGAGGCCGCCTAGAAGCTGTTGAGGCCGCATGCCATTCGCTCAGCAAACTGCGAGAGGATGGTGGAGATGTCTACTCGAACACTTGAACTCCGCACCTATTACGCCGTCCCCGGAAAGCTCGACGAGCTGCACGCGAGATTCCGCGATCACACGATTCGAATCTTCGGCAAGCACGGGATCGAGGTCGTCGGCTTCTTCACTCCGACAGACGGAGAGGAAGCCGACAATACGCTCGTCTATCTCGTCGCCCATGAGACTCGCGAGTCGGCGGACGTCGCGTGGGATGCGTTCAAGGCAGACCCGGAATGGATCGAGGCGAAAGCCCAGTCGGAGGCGAACGGCCCTCTCGTTGTTGACATCGAGTCGACGTTCCTCGCCCCGACCGCGTATTCACCGCTGAATTAGCGTGCGCGCGGCGCGGGTCCCCGCCTCCGCCGTCAGCTTGCCGAAATTCCCGCGATCTCCGCTGACCCCTTGACGCTGCCCGTGGTCTGGTTGTCCGGATGGAAGACCACGCAGGTCACCACCCGGTCATGGTCCTGCAACCAGCCTTGTTTCGTTGGCGTGTAGTAGTCGTAATCGAGGGCGGATTCTTCGTAGTTCACGCCTGCGTAGGCCGCGAATGCGGCATAGCACGCGTCGTCGGCCTGCTGGGTGAGGTCGGCATCGCTCGGGTAGGTGGTGCCGGTCAGTTCGGGCAGCGCGTACACCTCGCTGTCGTGTGGCTGTGCGCAGTCGACGACATCGAGGCCCAGGATGGTGGAGTAATCCAGGGCAGCAAGGTCATCGACACAATTGCCGATCCTGAGATCGGCGAAGGTGGTGTTGCCGGTGTACGTGTCAGACCGGGTCGCGCTCTTCTGCTGCAGCTTATCCAGCGCATGTTGCACATCCTGGGGCTGCACAATGCAGCCGCTCAGGGTCGGTGCAACGAGGGCGAAGACGACGGCACAGAGGACCGCCGCGCGACGCGGGCTGCGACTCGTGGACATGGGCACCCTTCAGATGTGTTGCCCAAATCTAGCGGCTTGGCGACGGGGTGAGTGCCATTGACACCGGCACGTGTCGCCGTGCCGCTCTCAGCGCAAAGCGTCGAGGATCGCGTCGTGCAGCAACCCGTTCGTGGCGAGCGAACTGCCGTGCCATGGCCCGGGCGAACCCGTCACGGACGTGAATCGTCCGCCGGCCTCCTCGACGACGGGGATCAGGGCGGCCAGGTCGTATGGCTTCACGTCGAACTCGCCGGCCGCGTCGATGAGGCCCTCGGCCAGCAGCATGTACGACCACATGTCGCCGTATGCCCGGTCGCGCCACACGCTACGCGTGAGTGCGATGAGGCGATCGAGGTAGCCGGCTTCGTCCCATTGCGCGATGCTCTGGAAGCTGATCGAGGCATCCGCAAGTTCGGCAACCCCGGAGACGCGGATGCGGCGGGGTTCCTCGCCGTCCTCGGCCAGCCAGGCTCCGGATCCGGTCGCCGCCCACCAGCGCTTGCCGAGCGCTGGCGCGCTCACCACGCCGACGACGGGCGTACCGTCGACCGCGAGGGAAATGAGCGTAGCCCAGATGGGAACGCCACGCAGGTAGTTTGCAGTGCCGTCGATCGGGTCGATGATCCACTGGCGGCTGGTGTCGCCTTCCGTGCCGTACTCCTCGCCCAGGATGCCGTCATCCGGCCGGTTCTCCGAAATCACCGCACGGATGGCGCGCTCGACGGCCTGGTCGGCATCCGTCACGTACGTGCGGTCCGGCTTCGTCGAGATTTCGAGGTCGCGCGCGCGGAAGCGATCGCGAGAGATGGCATCCGCGGCATCCGCGAGTTGTTGGGCGAGGCGAAGATCGTCGTCGAGGGAGAAGGCGGAGGCATTGGTCACGGGTCTCAGAATAGTTGGGTCAGGTGTCCGGCCGGTGACGCGCAGGTAGCGTGAGAGGCGAGTCACCCTCAACTGGCATCGGGGCTGTCGGGATGCTAGTGTTTAGCCTCGGTTCGGGTTGCAAATCCGAAGCCGAAAAACGCACCTCTAGCTCAATTGGCAGAGCAACTGACTCTTAATCAGTGGGTTCCGGGTTCAAGTCCCGGGGGGTGCACCAGAGCCCCGTGACTCTCGTGAGTCCGGGGCTTTTTCGCACTCCTAGAGGCGCTATCTCAACTCCCGCTGGCAGCCGGGTGAGAATGACTCAACAGACAGCTCACTGGCGGCCAATCGCGCCGCGGCGGCGACCGGGAGCGGGACCACAGACAGGTGAGCTCGGCGGGAGGCAGACTAGTAGGGTGAGCCAACACCGTAGCTCGTGGGTGCTACACGTCGACCTCGATCAGTTCATCGCGGCCGTCGAGGTGTTGCGGCATCCCGAACTCGAGGGCAAACCGGTAATCGTCGGCGGACGGGGCGATCCGACCGAGCGGGCGGTTGTCTCGACCGCCTCCTACGAGGCCCGCGCGTTCGGCGTGGGCTCCGGAATGCCACTGCGCATCGCCGCTCGCAAAGCACCGGAGGCGGTGATCCTGCCGGTGGACGGCGAGGCATACACCGCTGCGTCGGACGAGGTCATGGCGACATTGCGCGCCCAGTCGGGGGCTATCGTGCAAGTGCTGGGCTGGGACGAGGCATTCATCGGCATCCAGACCGAGGACCCGGAAGGCTATGCCAGGCAGGTGCAACAGGCCGTCCTCGAACGGACCCGGCTGCATTGCAGCATCGGTATTGGCGACACACTGATCCGGGCCAAGGTAGCGACGGGGTTCGGCAAGCCCCGCGGGGTATTCCGGCTCACGGTCGACAACTGGCTGGAGGTGATGGGCGACCGGCCGACCATCGCCTTGTGGGGCGTCGGCACGAAAATCTCTCGTCGTCTGGCGGAGCGTGGCATCATTACGGTCGCCGAACTGGCCGTAGCCGCCCCGAACAGCCTGGTGGCCGAGTTCGGCCCGAGGATGGGTCCGTGGTACGCGCAGCTCGCCAGGGGCGAGGGCGCGCAGGTCGTCGACGATACCCCCTGGGTGGCTCGCGGCCACAGCCGGGAGACGACATTTCAGCAGGACCTCACTGAGCCCGAACAGGTCGAGGAGGCGGTGCGGGAGCTGGTCGCCCGGGTGCTGGAGGACGTCGAGGCCGAGGGCCGACCTGTAGTCGGGTTGACACTCAAAGTGCGCTATTCGCCGTTCATCACCAAGACCTTCAGCACGCAGGTCGCTCAGACTTTCGACCGAGAGGTCGTACTGGTCCGCGCTCTGGAACTCGTTGGCAAGGTCGAGCCGGATCGGGCGATCCGGCTGCTGGGTCTGCGGGCGGAGATGCCAACGCCCGAGGACGCGCGGGAGGGGCACACCCCGACACGCAGTGGCTGGTGAGACTCTACCTCGGGTGCGACCGCGCCGTTGCCCTTAGCGCTCCGCGGCGCCTCCAGAGGCGGTGTCCTCGTCTGTTTCGGCGTTGTGGTGCTGCTGCCCTGAGGGCTCCCCACCCGGCGACTCGCGGTTCTGGTCGTCTTCGAAGTCTCCACGTGTCATGTTGCTGACGGTTTCTTCCTCGGCATCCGGTCGGTCAGTTCTCTTGGGTTCACTCATGTTCGGCCTCCCTGTCGTGACGCGTGAGGCGTGACGCACAACCGCATCGAGAAGGACGGTAGTCGCCCGCGAGCATCCGGGCAAGGGGTTGACACGGGACCCGCCCCCGGGAGTCAGAGGTGGCGGCGAGAGTTCAGTGCCACCAGCACGAGACCGAGGGCGGCGATGATCGCCGCTGCTGCGAGCATCGCCGGGTAGCTGAACCATACGCTCAGCGCCGCCATCACAGCCGGCAGAAAGAACCCGATATAGGTCAACGAGTAGTACACCGCGGTCAGCCCCGCGAGGTCGTCGGGGCGCGCGATACGCTGGATCTCCTGCAACCCAGACACCATCAGCAGCCCGTATGCGGCGCCGAGAACGGCTGCCGACGCGAATGAGAGCCACAGCGTCTGGGTGGCCACGGCGAGCAACGCCAACCCGACGCCGGGAACCGTAACGGCCAGCCCGACGACTACCGCGCGCGCCGAACCAGGGTCATCGATCCGGCGCCCCACTGCCTGGATACCGACACCGCAGCCCAGGGCAACAAGACACAGCAAGCCGGAGTAGCCGACGGCGAGGCCGGGAACCTGCTTCAGCAGGAGTTCGGGGACGATCGCGTATGCCGTCGCCGCCGTCGCAAACACCCACGGGGCCATCGGCACGACGACGAGGAGGAAGCGCTTGTGCTTGGCTGCAGGCACCTTCAAGTCCTCGAGGAGCGGGCGTCGCGACCCGCCGGATGTCCTCGTCTCCGGCGCGCCGATCAGGGGCAACCCGAAAACGATCGCGAGTGCGATGGCCAGGAAGTATGGCGTCATCGCGGGGAGGGGACCGAATTGGGCGAGCGCGGCGGCGGCTCCGGCACCGAGGCCGAACCCGGCCGTCAGCGACAGCGCCGCGCGGCGCGCCCCGCTGCCCGGGTTGGCGCGGCCATCGAACGGAGCAGACGAGAGCTCCTTGATCCAGCTGCTCCCGACCGCCATGACGAGCCCGACCGACAGTCCGGAGAATACCCTGCCGACGAAGAGGAGGATCGTGGAATCGGCTCCTGCGGCAAGGAGGGCGCTACCCACCACTGCGATCAGCGGTGCAGGAAGCATGAGCGGTCGTCGGCCCCACCGATCTGAAAGCGGTCCGCCCAGGAGCAGCGCCGGCACGATGCCCACTACATAAGCGCCCAGGATGATGTCGACAACGCCCGTCGAGAGACCGTCGAGCTGACGGTACATCACGAGGAGCGGCGTGAAGTCGTTCCCGCTCCACGCGACCGCGAAGGCGGCACCAGCAACCCAGAGCCAGGCGCGCCGCTTCGGATGAGCGTCTGTTCTCGCCGGACCAGCGGCTGGCGCGGCGGACGTGTCGGCCGCGAGTGGGCGTGCCGGATGGGGCGTAGATAAGCGTGTGGGGGATTGTGCCGCTGCCATGGATGGTGCCTGGTTCTCGGTTGACGTGCGGCGGCGGTGGCGCGGGATAAAGGGCCGTTAAGTCTAAGTCGAGCGCAGGACGCGCCATTCCCGCCAGACCAGCCAGATGATCAGGAAGTCCAGAGCAGTAAGGAGGGCCATGCCCACCGTCAGCGCCCCGACGAGCACGAAGACCTGATAGGCGGCGAAGAGGCCGAGCACTGCGAGCGCGTACGGGTACACCCAGTGGTATTCGCGCAGGAGGCAGTAGACCAGTACGACTTTCACGATTCCGTGCGCGAGCAGGAAGAACACGACGAACGTGCTCGACCCGGCGGCGAGTTCCTGGCCGAAGTGCCCCGCCCAGTACGCCACAAAATTGCGGATCGGGTGATCCCCGGCAACCGTTCCGGACAGCGGCACGAGGACGGCACGCAGCAGGCCGGGTGCCAGCCAGAGGAGCAAGCCCCCGACGAGTTCGATGACACCGTCGAGCCCCTTGACGATGACGCCAACGCGATAGACGAGCTCGAGCTGCCGACGTCGTTCGGCCGAATTCCTCATGCGTGGAACGCAGAGTGGCCGGGCTCTTCTGCCAGCGCGTCGAGTATGGATGCCTGCACGGAACCCAGCCAGTCATAGATGTCGCCCAGGAGAATTGCAGCATCCGAGTCCGTATAGCCCGTGTCGCCGTCGTGTTCGATCCCCAGGCGAGTGGCGAGGACGAGCCGGATGTCTGTCAACACGCGCAGCCACGACTGGACGGTGGGTTCATCGAGCCGCACGGTCGTCTTCGCGGTGGTCTCCGCACCGAGTGACGCAACCACTGTGCGGGCGTTCGCGGCCTTGCGCTCGGCGAGCCCATCTGCCGTGAACCGACGGAACTCGGCCGCGGCGTCGGCGTCGTCCCGGTAGGCATCGGGCAGGAGCCGAAGCATCGCCGGGTCGTCGGCCGGGGTCTCACCCCCAGAGCGCCACTCCTCGACGAGTTCGCCCGCTTCTCTCGCGAGATGCGAGAGGAGTGAGATCTCCTCCGGCTCGAAGACCGCGGAAAGGTGCCCGTCAGACTCGCGGATGAATCCCCTCATGCGTCGGCCTTTGTCAGTGTCGCCCACAGCCCGTAGTCGTGCATGGCTTCGACGTGCCGTTCCATCTCTTCCCTGGTGCCGATGGCCACGACCGCTCGACCGTCATTGTGTACCTGGAGCATGAGACGTTCGGCCTCGGCTTCCGGAAAGCCGAAGTAGGTGCGGAAGACGTAGCTGACATACGACATCAGGTTCACCGGGTCATTCCAGACGATCGTCACCCAGGGCGAGCCGAGCTGAATCGTCTCGTCCGTCTCGACCCGTTCGCTCGTCCGTTCTCCCGTGCCGGTCTCCTCGAGCGTTGTGGACGCCCATCCCGATGTCACTGCTCTACCTTCGTGATTGCATCGGCGGCGCGAATGAGCGCGAGGTGGGTGAGCGCTTGCGGTACATTGCCCGCCTGTCGACCGTCCTCGACGTCGTACTCCTCGCTGAACAGGCCGACGTCGTTCGAGTAGCCGAGGAGACGGTCCATGAGTCGTCTGGCGTCATCGACACGGCCCATTCCTGCGTATTGCTCGACGAGCCAGAACGCGCATGCAAGAAATGGATGCTCGCCGGGTGGCAGTCCGTCGACGCCCACTTCGGTGCGATAACGCAGCGGTAGCCCATCCCTGAGCAGGTCGGCTTCAATGGCGGCGACCGTGCCGAGCATACGGGGATCATCCGGTGCGCAGTAACCGACCTGGGGGAGCTGCAGGAGCGCGGCATCCACTTCCCGCGTGCCGAAGTACTGCGTGTACGTGCCGCGCTCGGTGTCGAAGCCCTGGGTTTCGATCTCAGTGCGAACCTCATCGCGCAGCGCGATCCAGCGATCGACGGGGCCATCGAGGCCGAACTCCTGCACGCCCCGGATCGCTCGATCGAACGCCGCCCACACCATGACTCGCGAGTGCGTGAAGTGCTGCGGTTCGCCGCGGATCTCCCAGATACCGTGATCGGGCATCCGCCATCGGTCCTCGAGGTACGCGACGAGCCCGCGCTGAAGTGCCCAGGTGAAATTCGTTTCACGTACGCCGCCTAGGCGCCCATTGTGCAGGCCGATCATGACCTCGCCGATGACATCAGCCTGGAATTGCGTGGATGCCGCGTTGCCGATGCGCGCCGGGGCCGCACCCTGGTACCCAGGCAAGTGCGAGAGTTCGCGTTCGAGCAGGTCGCGCTCGCCGGAGAGCCCGTACATGATCTGCAACTCGGATGGGCTTCCGGCGATCGCTCGGAGCAGCCAATCGCGCCAGTGGTCGACGGCCGCATGGTAGCCGTGCGCGAGCAGCACGGAGATCGTCAGCGACGCATCCCGCAGCCAGACGTAGCGGTAGTCCCAGTTGCGACTTCCTCCGAATTGTTCGGGCAGCGACGTCGTTGCCGCCGCGACGATGCCCCCGGTCTCGAAGTGGGTGAGCGCGCGGAGCACGAGGAGGGAGCGCACGATCTCGTCACGATACGGCCCTTCGTGGTTGCATGCCTCGGCCCACTGCGTCCACCAGTCGTGGGTGTGCTTGAGTTGCGCCTCGACATTCGGGGCGGTAGGCGGATGCTTGTGCGCGGGGTACCAGGTCAGGCTCAGGTCGACGATCTCACCCGCGCGGATCGTGAACTCACCCGAGTGGCTGTGGTTGCTTCCCGTGAGTTCCGGTCCCCGCATGATGACAGCATCCGGGCCGGCAATCGCGATGAGTGCGCTTGGTTCCTCGTCCCGAAGCTTTCGTACCCAGGGGATTGCCGACGCGTAGCCGAATCGGATGCGTAGATCCTGGTGCATCGTCACGGTGCCGCTGATACCGCGCACGCGCCGGATCAGGTCTGCCCGTCGATCGCCGTGCGGCATGATGTCGGTGACCTCGACCTCGCCATCATGCGTGCGCCACCGCGTGACGAGGATCATCGTGGCGCCGAGATAACGGCGCGCGGCTGTCGCTTCCTCATCGGCGGGCGCAAGCAGCCATCGCCCGTTGTCTTCCGTTCCGAGCAGTGCCCCGAACGTCGAAGCAGAGTCGTAACGGGGGAGGCAAAGCCAGTCGATGCTGCCGTCGTTGCCCACAAGCGCACCCGTGTAGCAGTCACTGATGAGCGCGTAATCCTCGATGGGGAGGGACATTACTTCAGTATGGCCGGTGCGGCGGAGACGGGGCTGGGAGAGCGGTGCGTGCCCGACGGGGCGGCTGCCCCGGTGAAGTGCCGGCTACGCGACGAGGGCGGGTTCCAGTACCTGCGGGATCTCGCCGGTGACGGGCTTGCGCAGGTCGGTCCAGACCGTGATGGGGGCGGGCTGCCAACCGAAGGCCGCGGGCTCCGCGTTCCGATCACGGTCGCCGTGCTCGTCATGGTCGCCGTGCTCATCGAGGTCGGCGACTGCTTCGAGGACGGGTGCAACGTGTGCGCCCACCTCGACCAGGTCGCCGGCTTCGAGCTTGTCCTGAGCCACGCGGATGTCGGCGGTGATGCCGAGGGCGACAGAACGAGCCAGAATGCCATGGAAGATCGTGTCGGAGTCGGCATCGGTGCGGGCGGAAACCGTCCACGAGCCGTTCTCGCCGACGAATTCGGCAAGCCTCGCGTGGATGAGCTCGAAGATCTGCTCTTCGGAGAGCTGCGGCACCTGCAGCACCTGCAGCACAGGGGCAGCTTTCACTGATGCGGCGTGACGTCGTAGACCAAACATCGCGGAACCCCTTTCGTGGACGACCCTCGGTCAAGTGTCACCGACTATGGAGCGCGTTTCCTGTGGACACGCCGCAATCCGCCTACTTCTGGCTGGTTTTGGGGCCTTTAGACGCCTGCGACTCCTTCGCGACGGTGCCGACGGCGATGGCGACGGCAAGTCCCCAGCTGATCCACATGAGCACGAGGCGCCAGTCGCGCGGACCATGCCTCGTGGTCTGGATCGTCGGCCAGGCGCCGGTGATCGCGGCGAGCATCGCTCCGTTGAACAGGTACTTTCGCATCGATTGCCTCCGTTCCCCTCCACGCTACCGTGCGGCCGCCGCGGCGTCATGGCCCGCGGCGATCCTGACAACATCCTGAAAATCTGACCGATCGTTCAGGTTCTGACCGATCGGACAGTTAGCGTGGCTGCGTGACGACCAGCCGGATCGAGCCCGAAGCCCCATCACACCGCCAAAGCGCGAGTGCGGAGATCCTGGGTGCTGCCCTCGAACAATTCGCAACCGCGGGCTTTGCGGGTACCTCGCTGCAGCAGATCGCCGACGCGGCGGGCTACTCGAAGTCGAGTGTTCTTTACCACTTCACATCGAAAGAGGCGCTCCTCGAGGCCGCGATCGGCCCCGCCGTCGACCGGCTCGAGAACGTGCTCAGTGGCCTCGCCCGCTTGCGGGAGTCATCCGAAGCTCGTGAGCTCTTCGTCGAGGAGTTCATCGACTTCCTGCTCGAGTATCGACTCGAAGTGCATACCTTCATCAATCAGGGTCAGTCCCTCGTCGGCATACCAGGGATCGATCGAGCGAACGCAGTGCTCGGCGGACTGACCTCCTCATTCGCGGCTGGCCTGACGACCGTGGAGGAGAAACTCCGCTTCGGCGTCGCGCTTGGCGGTGCCGCGTACGAGCTCGTTGCGAGCATGAACTTCGGCGACGAAGAGTTCCCTCACGAAGAACGCAGGTCGGCCCTCATCACCATCGTCTCGGAGCTTCTGGCTCCGATCCAGAACCGTCAGACGACAGCCTAGGAACGCAGCAGGATGGCAACTCTTCTCTATCGCATCGGCCACTTCGCCTACCGCAGGGCGTGGCTGGTCATCGGCGTGTGGATCGTCGTTCTCGGCGGCGTTCTCGGCGGGGGTTTCGCGCTCGGCGGTCACACGCAGGAGTCGTTTGCCATCCCCGGCACGGAATCGCAGGATGCGATCGACAAGCTCGCCGCGGTTTTTCCCGCGGCGTCGGGCGCAAGCGCCCAGGTGGTCTACAAGGCGCCCGCCGGGGCAACCGTCAACGACCCGACGTACAAGGCGGCCATCGAGAAGATGGCGACAGAGCTCACCGATGTCGCGGGGGTCAGTTCCGTGCTGTCGCCGTACTCGCCATATGCGGGCAACGCGATCGCGAAGGGCGGCCAGACCGCGTACACGACGGTCCAGTTTGCGGCGCAGTCTGACAACGTGACGTCCGCGACGCTCGACGCCGTCACGGCGACGGCGGCCGAAGCGAGAAACGCGGGCCTCACGGTTGCCTTCGGCGGCCAGGTCTTCCAGAACACAACGTTCGGCGTCACGCTCACCGAGGGACTCGGAGTGCTGTTCGCGGGGGTCGTGCTCGTGATCACCTTTGGGTCGCTGCTTGCAGCGGGGATGCCCCTGCTTACAGCGTTGCTCGGCGTCGGCATCACCATGGGGGCGGTCACTGCGCTGTCCGCGTTCACGACCGTGTCAAGCGCGTCGCCCATGCTTGCCCTCATGCTCGGGCTCGCGGTCGGCATCGACTATGCGCTCTTCATTCTGTCCCGGCATCGGACCCAGCTCGCCAAAGGCATGGAACCGGAGGAGTCCGCCGCGACCGCGGTGGCCACGGCCGGCAGCGCCGTTGTGTTCGCCGGCGCAACGGTCATCATCGCGCTTCTCGGACTCCTCGTGGTCGGCATCCCGTTCCTCAGCGTGATGGGATTGGCCGCCGCATTCGCTGTCCTGGTCGCGATCGGCGTCGCAACGACGCTCGTTCCAGCCATGCTCGGTCTCGCGAAGGGCAGGCTCATCCCCAAGGAGGGCTCGCGCGCCTGGAGGCGCGCGCATGCCGGAGTCACGACCAGGCCCACCGTTGGGCTGCGCTGGGTGACCATGGTCATGAAGGCTCCCGTCGCGTGGGTCGTCGTCGTCGTCATCCTGCTCGGGACGCTCGCGATCCCCGCGCTCAGCCTTGACCTCAACCTGCCGAGCGGCGGCTCTCAACCCAAGGGTTCCACCGAGCGTCAGGCGTACGACCTGATTGCGTCGGGGTTCGGCCCCGGCTACAACGGCCCGCTGATCATCGCTGTCGACATCACGCAGACGACCAACGTGCTCGGCGACCTCAACTCGATCCGCACGGATCTTGGGAAGCTTCCCGACGTTGCGTACGTGAACCAGGGCATTCCGAACTCCACGTTCGACACCGCCATCATCAGCGTCATCCCGAAGAGCGCGCCGGACTCGCCGGCGACCAAGGAGCTGGTGCAGGCGATCCGTGACGATGCGCCATCCATCGCGAAGAGCTACCACACGCCGATCACTGTGACTGGCCAAACGGCCGTCGCTGTGGACATCTCCAATCGACTCTCTGGCGCGCTCGTGCCGTTCGCGCTCGTCGTCGTGGGGCTCTCGATCGTCCTCCTGACGATGGTGTTCCGCTCGATCTTCGTGCCGATCAAGGCGGCGGTCGGATTCCTGCTCTCGATCTCGGCGTCGATCGGTGTCGTCGTCGCAATCTTCCAGTGGGGCTGGCTCGCCAACCTGCTCGGCATCGACGTCCCCGGCCCGATCCTGAGCTTCCTGCCGATCATCATGATGGCACTGCTCTTCGGTCTCGCGATGGATTATGAGGTGTTCCTCGTCTCCGGCATGCGCGAAGAGTTCGTACGAACAGGTGACGCGAAGTCGGCGGTGAGGACGGGCTTCTCGCACGCCGCCCGCGTGGTCACTGCGGCCGCGCTGATCATGTTCTTCGTGTTCTTCGCCTTCGTACCGGAAGGCTCTGGCGTCATCAAGGGCATCGCGCTTGGACTCGCCGTCGGGATCGTGTTCGATGCATTCCTGGTTCGGATGACCTTCGGCCCCGCCGCGATGGCCCTCGCTGGCTCCGCCGCGTGGTGGCTGCCGCGCTGGCTCGCGCGCATCCTGCCCAACGTCGACATCGAGGGCGAGGGCCTGCGTCACCACCTCGAAGACCGCGCCTGGGCACGAACGCAGGATGCCGCGATCTCGACCGATTCCGTACTTGTCGGCATTGAAGGCAGCGCGATCGGCCCGGTCACCCTGGCTGTTCCCGGCGGAGCACTCGTGTTCATGACGGGGGAGCCCGCGGATCGCCGCGTCTTGGCAGCGACCATCGCCGGCCGGCTCGATCCCGTGGACGGGCGCGTCCAGGTGCTCGGCGCACCGCTACCGTCGGAGCGGGCGAAAGCAATGCGGCAGGTCACCCTGGCCGATGTCGGTGCCCTCGAGAGCATCGACAGCGACCGAACGGTGTCGGAGGTCCTCGCCGAGCGCCTCGAGTTGTCCGGACCGTGGTGGCGGACCGGGGCATCGAGCCGGCAGCTCGAAACCTGGGTCGACCGCATCAACACGGCCTTCCTGTCCGCTGGTGTACCGTCCGAACCGATCGCGGCAGGCGCCAGCCTGGCTGTCCTCGGGTCGCTCCAGCGAGCGGTGATCGTTGCGGCGGCCGCACTCACCGAGCGTTCGGGCGTCATCTTCATTGACCTGGGCGATGGGCTGCCCGGCGAGCGGGACGACGCCGACTTCGCCTCTGTCGTCGCTGCGCTCGCGCCGGAGTCGACCACCATCGTCCTCGGTTCGTCGTTCTTCGGGACCTCGCGTCTGCTGGCGCCACGTGGCCGCCAAACACTCGACCTCGACCTCTACACGTTTGACAGAAAGGGCGTGCTGCTATGAGCACCAGGCTCGAACGACTCTTCAGCCGCTCGGCTGGTCAACGCAAGCGGCGCACGGGAGTGTTGCTCGCCGGTGTCATCGCCGTACCTCTGCTCGTGGCCGGCTTCTTCGCCGGGGCGCTCAGCAACGCCGACAAGCGCATCGACGCCATCCCCGCGATGGTCGTCAACCACGACACCATGGTCACCACAACCGCACCGGATGGCACCAAGCAGCAAATCCTTGCCGGTCGCCAGCTCGTCACCCAACTCACCGGGCCGAACGCCGCGGGTTTTTCGTGGACCATTTCGAGCACCAAGGATGCCCAGGCCGCGCTCGCGGCTGGGAAGGTGTACGCCGTCCTGACGATCCCGAGCGACTTCTCGAAGTCGATCCAGTCCATCTCCGGGATCTCGCCCAAGCAGGCCGATCTGAACATTCGCACGGATGACGCACACGGCTACCTCGCGGGGTCGGCCGCGCAGGCGGTCGGCACGGCCATGTCCAGCGCATTCGGCAAACAGATCACGTCGCGTTACCTCGACGCGTTCTATCAGAACCTCGCCGGGATGGGGGGCTCCCTCTCGACGGCAGCCGCAGGAGCGTCGAAGATCTCAACGGGAATCGACGGTCTGGCAAACGGTCTCGGTTCCCTGTCGAGCGGTGCCGCCTCCGCATCGACGGGAGCCAGCCAGCTCGCCAGCGGCGTCACCCAATACACGGGCGGCGTCGACCAGCTGAGTGCGGGACTCGGCCAGCTCAATGCGGGGGCGGGCGCTCTCTCGCAGCTCTCCTCCGGCATCGGAACCTACACGAGTGGGGTGTCATCCCTCTCGGCTGCGCTATCGCAGGCGAGCACGGGACTGCAGTCGACGGATCCGGCGGTCGTGAGCGCCAGCGAGGCCGCCATCGCGGGGATCTCCGCGCAGCTGGCCGCCGCCGCGAATGGCGGCACGGCTCTGGCGAGCCAGGCGAGTTCCGGCATCAGTGGAATCCAGGGTGGCATCGCCCAAACCGCGAGCGGTGCAGCGCAGCTTTCGGCAGGATCGAGCGCGCTCCGGTCGGGTGCGAGCGGGCTTGCCGGCGGTGTCTCGCAGCTTTCCAGCGGGACGGCCTCCGCGGCATCCGGTGCCAGCCAACTCACGAGCGGCGCCAGCCAGCTCGCAACCGGGCTGGCGGGCGGTGCCACTCAGGCATCCGCGCTGAAGGGCGGAAACGCGACCAGCATGGCCAAGGTCGTTGCCGACCCCGTGGGCGTCACCGTGAGCAAGGACAACCCCATCACGTCGCTCGGCGGGGTCATCGGCATGCTTTTCGTTCCCATTGGCCTCTGGATCGGCGCCATTGCGATCTTCCTGCTGCTGAAGCGGGTGAGTGCTCTGGCGCTTGCGTCGACCGCATCAAGCGGGCGGATCATGTTCCGCGGCATGGCGAGGGCCGTGGCCCTCGCACTCGCCCAGGCGGTCGTCCTCGTGGCGCTCCTGCACGCGGCACTTGGCGTTTCGTGGTCACTCGTTCCGGCTACGCTGGCGTTCTCGTTATTGCTCGCGGTCGTCTTCGCCGCTCTGCATTACCTGTTGACGGTCGCGTTCGGCCGGGTGGGGATCATGGTGTCCATTCTGCTTCTCGCGTTGCAGCTCACCGCGGTCGGCGGACTCTTCCCGGTCGAGATTGTCGCGTCGCCGTTCCAGTTCATCAGCCCGTTCTTGCCGCTCACGTATGCCGTGCAGGGAATGCAGGGGATTGTTTCGGGGGTCGGAGGCGCGGATGTCGCCGGTTCGGCGGTCGCACTCCTTCTGTTCGCAGCGGCCAGCCTGCTGCTCTCATTCCTGATCGTTGCCAGGAGGCGGGGGGCGAGAGCCTTCGGCTTCGCGCTCGCGCGCGGTTGAAGAATCGCACGAGCGTCGTTCGCGGGTTAGGCACGAGCGCAGTTGGGCACCGCGTTCGCGGTTAGGACTGCCGGCCGGGCATGAGCGCGGCCAACGCACGCCGCGAGCGCGCGAAGCGCGGCCTGCGGGCAGGAAGCGCGGCATGAGCCCTGGCGAACTCGATGGTTTCGATGAGCAAGTCAAGTCGCTCCTGCTCGGTCTTGCTCTTGCGCGTGTTGACCTCGGCGACGATGTGCCCGCTCCAGCCCTCCGCCGCGAGGTGTGTCAGGACCTCGGCCACGGGCTGGGTGCCGCGACCAGGCAACAGGTGCTCATCGAACACGCGGCCCTCTTCGAGCGAGGCCGATCCGTCGCACAGGTGGATATGGCGAAGTCTTGATCCGAGGGCGATCGCCATCTGCAGGCTGTCGCGTCCGCTCAGCGCGGCGTGCGAGAAGTCGAGTGTGACCGCATCACAATCCATGTCCGTCGGGTCCCAGCCGGGCGAGTACGCCTTGAGGTTTCGCCCCGCCACCTTCCAGGTGAACATGTTCTCGACCGCGATCTCTACGCCCGATCCGGTCTGGATCTCGCGCACGATCTCGAGGAAATTCTCGGCGTAGTCTGACTGCCAGCGAAACGGCGGATGCACGACAACGGTCGACGCGCCGATCTTCTTCGCGAGCTCGGCCGACTTCTCAAGCTTGATGCGCGGATCCCGCCCCCACACGAAATGGGTGAGGAGCAGCACGGGGGCGTGAATCGAGAGGATGGGCATGTCGTACTTGGCCGAGAGGGCCAGCAGAGCCGACGCATCCTGCGTAATTTCGTCGCGCGTCACCATGACCTCGACGCCGTCGTAGCCGGCGAGTTTGGCCAGTCGAAACGCGTGCTCCGGTGGGAGCGGATACACGCACGATGTGCTCATCCCGATCCGTATCATTGCCGCCAGTGTAACCAGTTCATCTGAACGGGGGGCGTCCATTGGGCAACCTCATGGAAACTCCAAAACCGTGACTGGTAATCTGACAGAAGTGCGTACGCCAGCGGACTTCGACCGATCGGACACACCATTTCGCCACACCGACCGCCGATAACGACGGGGACCGGGTCAGACACGTTCGACCTGGTGATCGTCTCCAACCGACTACCTGTCGATCGGATTGTCTCCGACGATGGAGAGGCTTCGTGGCGTCCATCGCCCGGTGGGCTGGTCGCGGCTCTCGAGCCTGTCATGCGCGCCGAAGACGGCGTGTGGATCGGCTGGGCAGGAGTCGCGGACGAGCAGCTGGAGCCGTTCGAGATCGATGGAATCGACCTGATTCCCGTTCCGCTCAGCGAGCAGGAAATCGAGAATTACTACGAGGGCTTCTCGAACGACACGCTGTGGCCGCTTTATCACGACGTCATAGCGCCGCCGAAATACCGCCGGGAGTGGTGGGACGCCTACGTAGAAGTCAACCGGCGCTTTGCGGATGCCGCAGCGAAGGCATCCGCGCATGGGGCGGCTGTGTGGGTACACGATTACCAGTTGCAGCTCGTGCCGCAGATGCTGCGTGAGGCGCGACCCGATCTCGTCATCGGCTTCTTCAACCACATCCCG
>JAUZGC010000081.1 GCA_030840105.1 Microbacteriaceae bacterium | reverse complement strand
CCGGTCTCATCCCTGACGGTGTGGCGGATCGTGAGTCTCTTGCGCTGCTGCTGGAATTGCGCCGCCGCTACCTGCCCACACCCCAACTCGACCGACTCGAGGACGAGTATTCATCAATGTTCTCCCGCTAAGCACGCCTCACAGGACCCGCTCTCTCCGCACCTGAACTCCGAAATGCGCTGCATCGACTCGATCAGGGGTCTTGGGATATGCAAACGATTGCGTTAGCCTACAGACGGCGGCTGTTCAATGATGAGCAGCGTGTGGCACGCCGGCCCGATCGAAAGGGTTTACATGAGTGCGAATCAGAACACGGTGACGCCGATTGAGTCGGCAACGGACATGCTGTTGCGAGAGCGGCCCGTGTGGGGGCCCTTCATCGGTGGTCAGTTCGAAGAGGTCGAGGGATCCCGCAGCTTCGAAGTCCTTGAGGCCGCCACCGGGCGCCCGATGGCACGAGTAGTCGATGCAACAGACGAAATCGTCCATCGTGCGGTTTCGGATTCGAGACGGGCTTACGAGGACGGCTGGCGTTATCTGTCGCCAAAGGAACGCGGTGTCCTGATGCGCGAAGTTGCGCAACGTATTCGTGATCACGCGGAAGAGTTGGCCGAGCTGGTGGCCCGGGAAGTAGGTAAGCCGAGGCGAGATGCCCTCAAGGTGGACGTCGTCTCCAGCCACTCGAGCTTTGACTACTATGCAGGCATCGCAGATACGGTCCACGGGGAGATCCTCGATCAGGGTCCGATTGAAGCCCGGATCGCCTACGAACCATACGGTGTGGTCGCCGCGATATTGCCATTCAATTGGCCGCCGATCCACTTTTCGAAGAAATGTGCACCTGCGATCGCGGTTGGCAACACTGTCGTCATCAAGCCTGGTGAACAGGCCCCGCTTACCGTGCTGCGGCTCGTGGAAATCGCCAATGAGGTACTGCCCCCGGGTGTGATCAATGCGGTGTCGGGGATTTCGGCTGGCGCTGCGTTGGCGTCTCATCCCCGCGTCGAGCGGATTTCGTTCACGGGCTCCACAGTGACAGGGCGCAAGGTCATGGTGAGCGCTGCCAAGAACCTCACGTTCGCCACGCTCGAACTGGGGGGGAAGAACGCGCTTATCGTCCTTGAAGACGCGAACCTGGACGACGCGATCGCGATCGCGATCGAGGGCATGTTCTATAACCAGGGCGAGGCGTGCACTTCGACATCGAGGATCTTGGTGCACTCCTCGATCTACGATGAGTTCGCGAGACGGTTCGTGGAGCGAACGCGCTCACTGGTCATCGGTGATCCGCTTGACCCGAAGACGGATATCGGGCCGATGGTGGATGCGCGACAACAGGAGCGCGTACAGGGGTATGCGAAACTCGGGGTGGACGAAGGCGCGAAGCTCCTTTATCAAGGAAGCGTTTCACTCGCGGCGGAATTCTCGGAGGGGTTTTATGTGGCCCCGTGTGTTCTTGGTGACGTCACGGCGGACATGTCGGTCGCGCGCGAAGAGATATTCGGACCTGTCGCGTGCCTCATGCGGTTTGAGACGGATGATGAAGCGGTTGTCGTAGCGAACAGCACCGAGTATGGGCTCACCGCAGCGATCTGCACCGGGGATGAGGTTAGAGCGAGCCGGCTGGCTCAGCGTCTCGAGGTTGGCATGGTGTTCGTGAACAATTACACCCGGCGCACGTTCATCGGATCTCCGTTTGGAGGCGTGAAGGGAAGCGGCTACGGACGCGAGTACGGGGCCGAAACCCTCCACGAGTTCGTGAGGGCGAAGAACGTGCGATTTCCGTCAGGCCGCGGATCGATTCCCGGGTGGCCACCTCCCAGCTAGACCGGGCCTGTGGTGAGAGGCTGAGGGCTCGACGATGCCGCTTTTGGGCAATCGATTGCGAATTGACGGCCCACTGCTATCGTTATGCCATGTCGACGAGGGTCACTATTTCGGACGTGGCGAAACTCGCTGGTGTCCACCCCGGAACCGTCTCGCGCGCACTTAACAAGAAGACCGAGAACCAGGTCAACGCCGGCACGGTTCGACGCGTGCGTGACGCCGCCAAGCGGCTTGGTTACTCACCCAACTCGATCGCTCGTGGGCTGCGAACCAGCTCGTCGATGACCGTCGGGGTGATCATCCCCGACCTTACCAACCCGATTTTCCCGCCCATCGTGCGCGGCATCGACAGCTATCTGCTCCCGCGCGGGTACACCACGGTCGTCGTCAACACCGACGGAAGCGACGCAAACGAGCGCAAGTTGTTCGAGTCACTTGTGCAGCGACAGGTGGACGGTTTCATCTTCGGGACGGGCCACACCGGACAATCGATAGTGCACGAAGCGTACGAGCGCGGAATTCGAGGGGTCATGGTCAACCGTGACTCGGGAGGCGTGCCATACCCCGCAGTCGTTGGGGATGACAGCCAGGGAATCCGTGCTTCCGTCGAGCACCTGGCCCAACTTGGGCACCGTCGCTTGGTACACCTCGAGGGGCCAGCGAGCTTCTCTACCAGCCGTGTCCGAGCCGCATCCTTTCTCTCGTCGTGCGCAGAATACGGTCTCTCTGGCACCGTCGCGCTGTGTGACTCGTACTCCGTCGACGAGGGGCAGCGCGTAATGGATGCGGTACTGGCCGAGCACTCTTCCCAACCGACGGCGGTCGTCGCTGGGAACGACTTGCTCGCGCTTGGCGTTTACCATTCGCTTCGGATGCACGGACTTCGCTGCCCCGAGGACATCTCGGTCGTTGGCTTCAACGACATGCCCTTTTCCGGGGATTTCCAGCCACCGATGACCACAGTCCGCGTGCCCCAGACCGAGCTGGGTGCGGAATCTGCGCGACTTCTCCTGCGTCAAATCGAAGATGCCGACCGCAGCGCGGTGCGGGTCGTGCTCCCCGTCGAACTCATCGTTCGAGCCTCCACCACGCGCGTTCACCAGGCGTGAGGACGTCCGCGGGTTCGCTGGCATTGTCAACTCTTGACAGGGATCAAAAGAGGTGACACAGTGGCGCAAACGATTGCGGTAATTCGATGATGAATCCCGGTGGGTTTGACGTCGAACGAATGCGCTAGACGTTCTTACCCTTGTTAGGAGCAATGATGCATCTACACAAACGCCGCGGTCTCTCGCGTGCACGACTCTGGGGAGTGGGCGTTCTCGCCGCCTCAACTCTCGCGCTTTCCGGATGTGCAGCCGCGAGCGGCACGTCGAGCGCAGCCAACTCGGCGCCACTCAAGATCGGAATCTCACTGTCGCTGACCGGCGACTTCTCATCGTCCGGGAAGGCAGCCCAACGGGGCTACCAGCTCTGGGCAGAGGTCGCGAATAAATCAGGCGGCATTCTGGGTCGCAAGGTCCAACTCGACATTGTCGATGACGCCTCCAGCCCGGACCAGGTCGTCACCAACTACACCAACCTCATCACGCAGACCAAGGTCGACATCGTCTTCGGGCCCTTTTCGAGCCTGCTGACCGTGCCGGCATCCAGAGTCGCATCGCGCTACGGGTACTCGTTCATCGAGCCAGCCGGTGGAGGCCCCTCGGTCTTCGACCAGAAGTTGAACAATCTCTTCTTCGTGCAGCCGGCCGAGTCAACGCGGGGCGGCGATGTCTTCGCCAACTACATCCTGTCGCTGCCTGCAGGCCAGCGGCCGAAGACCGCGGCGTACGCGAAGCTCGATGACCCGTTCTCCGCGCCTATCGCAGACAACATCCAGAAGCGCTTCGAGGCAGCCGGAATCAAGACGGTCTACGACCAGACGTACCCCTCTGAGACCGCCGACATGACCCCGATCGTCGCCGGCATTGCTGCGGCGAAGCCGGATGTCGTCATCGGGGGAACCCAGGAAGGCGACGCGTTCGCACAGATCAAGGCGATGATCCAGCTCAAGTTCAACCCGAAGTGGCTCTACGAGGCCAACGGTTCGAACTCGCCGGGCGACTTCCCTGCCGCAGTCTCGCTTGCCAACACGGCGGGCGTCTTCGGAAGCATCGACTGGTATGCAGACTCGACCATCTCCGGTAGCGCGAAATTCATCTCCGACTACATCGCGAAGTTCGGCGGAGATGCCAACCAGATCGACCCCACGTCGGCCGAGGCGTACTCGGCGGGCATGCTCCTGCAGGAAGTGGCCGCCAAAACCGGCAAGGTCGACAACGCCACCATCATCAAGACCCTGCACGCCGGAACCTGGCCGACGCTGGTTGGCAATCTCAGCTGGGACGCGACAGGAAAGCCCAAGGGTGAATACCTGCTCGTGCAGTGGATCAATGGCAAGCTCCAGACGGTCTATCCCGCCAAGACTGCGCAGGCGTCGCCGATCGCCCCTAAGCCCAATTGGGCTGGATAAGTCCCCGCCAGACGGTCACCGAGAAATAGCAGACGGGGTAACACGCAAATGCATGCACTAATCCAGGCAATCATCCTCGGCATTCTCACGGGGGGTGTCTACGCCCTCATGGCCAGCGGTCAAACGCTGATCTTCGGAATCATGAAGGTCGTCAACCTCGCGCAAGGAGCGTTCGTCGTACTCGGCGCATACCTGACATACACGCTCTTCGTACAGTTCGGTATGGACCCATTCGCCTCGGTCCTGATCACAACGCCCCTGATGTTCCTGGTCGGGGTGGGCCTCCAATGGGCCCTCATCCGGCCGCTGCACAGTGACGATGTTGCCCAGCTGTCGCTGTTGGTGACGTTCGCGCTGGCGCTGGGAGTGGAGGGCATCCTGTCGTTCGCTTATAGCACCACGCTCACCAACATCCAGCCGAAGTACGCGAACTTCAGCTGGACGGTCGTTGGATACCAGGTCAACCTCGTGAGGTTCTGTGCCTTCGCTCTCTCCCTCGTTGTGCTCGCGGTGCTGTACCTGGTCCTCAAGCGGACCAAGTTCGGTCGCGCGGTTCGCGCAACGGTGCAGAACCCGATGTCAGCGCAGCTGCTGGGGGTGAATGCCCAACGAGTGTCTGCCCTCGGCTTCGGTCTGGGGGCCGCCACGGCGGCATCCGCCGGCTCCGTTTTCGGCATGCTCAACGCCTTCAATCCGGGAAGCCATTATGACCTCATCAGCAGACTGCTCACGGTCGTCGTCCTGGGAGGGCTCGGGAGCATCGGGGGATCTGTCGTGGCAGCGCTCGTGATGGGAGTCGCCTCGTCGGTCGTCTCGGCCATGGCGTCACCCATCTGGTCGGACTTCACGTTTTTCATCGTTCTGCTACTGGTGTTGTTGCTGAGGCCCCGCGGTCTCTTCGGCGCACGGACTCGAGGTGCCCTGTGAAAGCCCTGCTCGCGCGCGTCGGAGTGGTTCGCGCCGTCGCCTTCTTCGGTGTGCTGGTGATCGTCCCGCTCGTCACCGGCCAGATCGGCTGGCTCACCAACGCCCTGATCTTCACGATCATGTATGCAGCGCTGGCCAGCTCGTGGAACCTTGTCGGTGGGTACGCCGGCTACCCGTCGCTTGGGCACGCCGCTTTCTTCGGCCTGGGCGCGTACTCGATGGCGATCGTCTTCAACGGCAGTGTCTACGGCGGGTACCTCCCTTTCGTGATGCTTCCCCTCGTTGCAATCGGCGCGGCCCTCATCAGCCTGCCCATCGGCTGGGTTGCAATGAGGACGAGGGCGGATGTCTTCGCCATCGTCACTATCACCGTGCTGTTCATCGCCCAGACCCTTGCATTCAACTTCAATACCGTCACCGGCGGCGCGCAGGGCAAGAGCGTCGCACCAGCGCCATTCGACGTCTCGACCTATAACTGGCCCTTCTACTACGCGATGCTTACGTTGCTCGCCATCGCGATGGGTATCTCGCTCTATTTCAGGAGATCGAAGATCGGGCTGTCGCTCGCGACGGTCCGCGCGGATGAGGAGAAGGCACACGGCGTCGGCGTACGCGTCACCGCAGTCAAGCTGATCGCTTTCGCTGTCAGCTGTGGCATTGTCGCCATGGTCGGCGGCGTGTGGGCCTATTACGTCGGGTTCGTGTATCCGCAGTTCGCGGTCGACCCGCTGATCACGATCGGGATGGTGCTCATGACATTCCTGGGCGGGCGCGGAACGCTCTGGGGCCCGGTGCTCGGCGCGTTCATTCTCGTTCCCGCGCAGGAGTTCTTCGCCTTCACGTTCGGGGCGAGCCAGCTGTATCTGTTCGCTTATGCCGCCGTGTTCCTGGTGATCATGCTGTTCCTTCCCCGCGGCATCCTTCCGTCCATCTCGGATCGGCTGAGAAAGAAGCGAGCCGCGGCGAATGGGATTCTCCGTGACGCCAGCGACGCGGCATCCGCAGTTTCCGCCCAACCGGCAGCACACCAGACGGGAGTCACCCGATGAGCGACGTACTGCTCAGCGTCGACCACTTCACCAAGCGATTCGGCGGGGTGACCGCCGTCAACGATTGCTCGTTTTCGGTCGAGAGCGGGTCGATCACCGCCCTTATCGGGCCGAACGGCTCCGGCAAGACGACGCTGTTCAACATGATCACCGGTTACCTCAAGGCGGACTCGGGGTCGATCACCTTCAATGGTGAAACCATCACCCGACCGCGGCCGGCCGACCTGTACCGCAAGGGGTTGTCGCGCACGTTCCAGCAGGCTCGAATTTTTCCGGAGCTCACCGTCATCGAGAACCTCGTCGTCGCTGCGGGGTATTCGTGGAAAGGCCTCTTCGGAAAGCGCGTGTCACTCGACGACGAGGTCCGTGCCCAGAAGATGCTGCATGAATTCCGGCTGGAGTCGCTCGCGCAACTGCCGTCGGGGGAGCTCTCGTACGGCCAGCGCAAGCTGCTCGAATTTGCGGCCGTGCTCATGAGCGAGCCGTCCCTCGTTCTTCTCGACGAACCGACAGCCGGTGTCAACCCGGTGATGATCGACACGATGGAGAGACACATCCGCGAGCGCAATGCCGCAGGAGTGACCTTCCTGATCGTCGAGCACGACATGCAGCTCGTCATGAGATTGTGCAACCCGGTTGTCGTCCTTGACCAGGGATCGCCCATCGCATTCGGCGCCCCCGCAACAATCCAAACCGACCCCCTCGTCCTGGAGGCATACCTTGGCAGCTAACACCGACGCAGAGATCCTGCTCACACTCACGGATGTTACGGCCGGCTACGGCGCGGGGCTCATCCTGAAGGGGGTCGACCTCTCGGTGAATCGGGGCGAGAGTGTGTGCCTGATCGGGCCGAACGGTGCGGGCAAGTCGACCGTGCTCAAGACGATTAGTGGCCTCCTGCGCCCCAAGTCGGGCACGGTCGTGTTCGCTGGAACCGACATCAGCGCCATGACATCGCGTCAGCGCCTCGGGCGCGGCATCGTCCATGTGCCGCAGGACCGCAGCCTCTTTCCCGGAATGACCGTGTGGGAGAACGTCATGATGGGCGGGTTCATCCTCTCTGACCCGAACCTGGTCAGGCGCCGGATGGAAGAAGTGGCCGATGCGTTCCCGATCGTTGCAAAGCGGCGGTCCTCCGCCGCGGGATCATTGTCGGGCGGCGAGCAGAAGCAGGTTGAACTCGCCCGCTCGCTCATGCTCGACCCCGCGCTCATCCTCCTCGACGAGCCATCGATCGGTCTCGACCCCAAATCACGCACCTCGGTGTTTGCGAGCATCGCTGGTCTGGCGAAGACCGGTCGGTCGGTGTTGCTTGTCGAGCAGAACGCTCGGTCCGGACTCGCGGTCGCGCATCGCGCCGCCGTGCTTGAAGCAGGTGTCGTCGCCCTCACCGGTTCGGGCGAATCGCTGTTGAACGATCCCGAGGTGGCGCGGCTGTACCTCGGAGCCGGCGCGTCAGCGCACGCACCGCGCTCCTAGGCGAGGAAAGAGAGATAGATGTCCGAACATGATGGCGGGGAAAGCGACATCGTCGTTATCGGCGGGGGGCACAACGCTCTGGTATGTGCCGCATATCTGGCCGAAGCCGGCCTCAGCGTCACGGTGCTCGAGGGGCGCGAAATCCTGGGGGGGAATACGGTGACTGAAGAACTGACGCTTCCCGGTTGGTTACATGATTCGTGCTCCAGCGCCCACGTGGTCATTCAATCGAACCCACTGATTCGCAATGACGAGCTCGGATTGATCTCGCAGTACGGGCTCAAGTACATCGTGACGGATCCCGCAACGGTAATTCCTCTCGATGGAGGAGAGGCCATCGTCATCCACTCCGACCTCGAAGCCACTGTTCGCGAGTTTGCGCGCTGGTCGGTGCGCGATGCCGATGCCTTGCGTTCCATGTTGCAGGATTGGAATTCGGGGCTGCGGCGCGCCCATGCGTTCTTTTCGGCGGGCCTCAACCCTCCAGATGACCCGGTGTCCCTTCGGTACGACAGCATGAGACGGGGGACGGCTTGGGATTTCATCATGGAAACCTTCGAACACCCCGTCGTGCGCCAGGCGATGATCTGGATGGCCTTCGCGACGTTGCAATCGCCATTGCAAGCCGGCACCGGTGCGTTGCCCGCCGCGATGATGGCTGGGCGCATTGAGTTCGGGTGGACGACCCCCGTCGGCGGTTCGGGTGCACTCCCCACGGCGTTGGCGGCTCACATAGAAGACCATGCCGGACGGATTTTCACCAACGCCTGGGTCGAATCGCTCGTCATCGAAGACGGAAAATGCGTGGGCGCTCGAACGAAAGACGGCCGTACCTTCCGAGCGCGGCGTGCAATTGCCGCAGCGAGCCACTTGACCGAGTTACCCAAACTGCT
Organism: Microbacteriaceae bacterium; assembly: GCA_030840105.1. Classification (GTDB taxonomy): domain Bacteria; phylum Actinomycetota; class Actinomycetes; order Actinomycetales; family Microbacteriaceae; genus JAUZGC01. The sequence continues at coordinate 2,510 of JAUZGC010000081.1, read as the reverse complement.
CGGATTCTCGTCGCCAATGGTCGATGATGCAGCTTCTCGCTGGCGCCCGGGCTTGTCTGCGTTTGCGGTCCACTTCGCGCTCCGCGCAGACGTCCGATATCGGACATCGTCCGGTCCCGTACGCGCGGTTGCCGGAGGGCTGGGCACTCCAGACGGGCTGCAACGTCAGGTGATGGCCGCGCAAGCAGGCGACCTTGAACTGGCCTCGCCGTGGCTGTTGATGGTTTCGTCAACGGTGGTCGATCCCGATCGGGCTCCCGGAGGCGTCTTCAAATTTCTCACCGTTGTACCCGAGTTCCTGGACGGTGCCCAATGGAGCCACATCGACGGTGAGAACTATGCGAACCGGTTGCTTGACATCGCACGTGAGCACGTAGACGGCTTGGATCCTGAAGACATTCTCGCAATGAGGGTGGAGTCGCCGACATCGCTTGCAGCGCACAATCTGTCCAATGTTGGAGGATCGTGCCATGGCGGGGAGTTCGAGCTCGACGACGGCACCGTGGCACGTGGGTGGCGTGAGTACCGCACCGACGTACCGGGCCTGTACCTGACTGGCTCCACCTCCCACCCCGGCGGGTCGGTCACCGGACGGCCAGGGCGAAATTCTGCGCGGACAATCCTCGATGATCTCGGCATTGGCTCAGCGACCGTCATGTCCATGCCCTGAATCGCCAATGGATTAGCTTCGTGAGCGCCGGGCTACTTGACGCAAGAGGTCCTCATGCCGCATAGTCAATGCAATCGATTGTGTAACGGCACATCGTTCCTGACTCAATGAGGAGTAGAAGGCATGTCGAACAAGACGCTCATCAAAGGCGGAATCATCTTCAGCGCCGACCCGGCGATCGGTGATCTGCCCGAGGGTGACGTTCTGATCGAGGATGACCGCATCCTTGCCGTCGCGCCACGCATCGACGCACCGGATGCGCAACTCGTCGACGCCGCCAACCGCATTGTCATGCCCGGGTTGATCGATACCCACCGGCACCTGTGGCAATCGTCGATCCGCCAGATCGCCGCCGACTGGACCCTCGGACAGTACGTGGAGAACATGCTCGGAAAGTACGGGCCCGCCTTCCGGCCAGAGGATGTCTACATCGCCGACCTGCTCGGTTCGCTCGAGGCACTCAACGGCGGCATTACGACGATCATGGACTGGTCACACATCATGAATTCGCCTGTGCACGCCGATTCAGCGATCGCAGGATTGCGAGCGTCCGGCATCCGTGCCGTGTTCGGGTACGGGGTGCCGGCCTCTCCATCCGCAGAGTGGTACGTCGACGACGTCCGACGCGTCGCATCCGAATACTTCTCGAGCGATGACCAGCTGCTGACACTTGCGATGGCGAGCCTGGGCCCGGAGTTCTCGAGCTTTGAAGAGACCATCACAGACGTGCAGCTGGCGCGCGAGCTCGGCATCCGCACCTCGATCCACCTGGGGGTCGGCCTGCTCGGCCAGAAGCGGTCGATCACCGAGATGAAAAGGCTCGGCCTGCTCGGACCGGACCTCATCTTCGTGCACTGCAACACTTGCACTGACGAAGAACTGCAACTCATTCGTGAATCCGGCGGCCACGTTTCCATCTCTCCGCGCATCGAGATGCAGATGGGGCACGGATATCCGGCCACCGGCCGTCTCATCGCGGCGGGGATTCAGCCGAGCCTGAGCGTCGATGTGGTCAGCGGGGTCGGCGGCAGCATCTTCGCTGAGATGCGCGGTACCCTCGAGGCAGAGCGCGGCTGGCAGAATCACCAGGCCCTGAGCCGCGGGGAGTGGACGGGTGAACTCCAGCTGACCACTCGCCATGTCGTCGAAATGGCGACCATCGGGGGAGCGCGTGCGCTCGGCCTGGACAAGGAAATCGGATCGCTCACGCCGGGAAAGCAGGCTGACATCATCATGCTGAGAATCGACACCCCCAACCTGTCACTTGTAAACAACCTTCCCGCTGCGATCACCCTTTGCGACAGCGAGAACGTGGAGAACGTGTTCGTTGCCGGGACGCTGGTGAAATCGGCTGGGGCGCTACTCGGCCACGACGCACGTGCAGTGCAGGACGAAGCACGAATCTCCCGTGACTATCTCTTACCCGACCTCGTCCGTGTCGGCCCCGGGGCGGCGTAATGACGATGGCTATGGCGGATATTCGCGCAACGACCGGCGTACCCGTGACCTTGCACCTCGTGGATCTCGTGCTCGTCGGCGGAAAGATCTGGACCGGCACTGAGGACGATGCATCGACGCCGAACCAGGTTTCCGCGATCGCCATTCGTGACGGGAGAGTGGTCGCGGCCGGTACAGACGATGAGCTCGCACCGCTCGCAGCACAGGCGAGACGGGTAATTGACCTTGCTGGCCGGCGGGTGCTGCCCGGTCTCATCGACTCGCACATTCACGCGGTACGGGCGGGCGCGAGCTGGGACCTGTCGCTGCACTGGGAGGACGTGCGGTCGCTGGCAGAGGGCCTGCGGCAGATCGGAGCACGCGCCTCGGCCCTCGAACCTGG
>JAUZGC010000068.1 GCA_030840105.1 Microbacteriaceae bacterium | reverse complement strand
GACGGACGGCCTGCTTTCGCCCCAGTACGTGATCGAGCGGATCGGCCAGATCACCGGTCCGGAAGGCATCTACGCGGCCGGCGTCGGACAGCACCAGATGTGGGCCGCGCAATTCATCAAGTACGAGCGCCCGAACGCCTGGCTGAACTCCGGTGGGGCCGGGACCATGGGTTACGGAGTGCCGGCCGCCATGGGCGCGAAGGTCGCAGAGCCGGAGCGCACCGTGTGGGCGATCGACGGCGACGGATGCTTCCAGATGACCAACCAGGAACTCGCGACCTGCACGATCAACAACATCCCGATCAAAGTCGCGGTCATCAACAACTCGTCGCTCGGCATGGTGCGCCAGTGGCAGACGCTGTTCTACGAGGGTCGCCACTCCTTCACCGACCTCAACACCGGTCATGGCACCGCGATGGTGCCGGACTTCGTGAAGATGGCGGATGCGTATGGTGCTTTAGGCATCCGCGTCACCAAGAAGGAAGAGGTCGATGCCGCGATCAAGCTGGCCAACGAGACGAACGATCGGCCGGTCGTGATCGACTTCATCGTGAGCCGCGATGCGATGGTGTGGCCGATGGTCCCGCAGGGGGTCGGGAACTCTTCCGTCCAATACGCGCGCGATCATGCCCCCGAGTGGGAAGAGGAGTAGAGCCATGAGCCACGTACTTTCACTCCTCGTCGAGGACAAGCCGGGTCTTCTCACCCGCGTCGCCGGACTCTTCGCCCGTCGCGGGTTCAACATCGAGAGCCTCGCGGTTGGCAAGAGCGAGGTCGAGGGCCTCTCGCGCATCACGGTTGTCGTGGATGTCGAGGAGCTTCCGCTCGAGCAGGTCACCAAGCAACTCAACAAGCTCGTCAACGTGATCAAGATCGTTGAGCTCGACCCAGCGCAGTCCGTGCACCGCGAGCACCTCCTGATCAAGGTGCGCGTGGATAACACCACGCGATCGCAGGTGCTCGAAGCGGTCAACCTGTTCCGCGCCCGTGTCGTCGACGTGTCGACGGATGCGCTCGTGATCGAGGTCACGGGCGATGGCGGCAAGACGCAGGCGCTGCTCAAGGTGCTTGAGCCGTACGGAATCAGGGAGATCGCCCAGTCCGGCCTGCTCGCGATCGGCCGGGGATCCAAAAGCATCACCGAACGCGTCTTCAAGAACTAGCTTTCTCACCACCATTACAAATAAGGAGAACCCACCAGTGTCTGAGATCTACTACGACAAAGACGCCGACCTGTCGATCGTTCAGGGCAAGAAGGTCGCCGTGATCGGTTACGGTTCGCAGGGCCACGCCCACGCGCAGAACCTCCGCGACTCCGGAGTCGAGGTCGTTGTCGGCCTCAAGGAAGGCTCCAAGTCCAAGTCCAAGGCCGAGGAGGCCGGCTTCACGGTTCTCAGCGCAGCCGACGCGGCGGCCTGGGCCGACGTGGTCGTCATCCTTGCACCCGACCAGGTGCAGCGCCACCTCTACGCGGATGACATCCAGCCGAACCTCTCCGAGGGCAACGCGCTCGTCTTCGGCCACGGCTTCAACATCCGCTTCGGATACATCGAGGCTCCCAAGGGCGTCGACGTGATCATGGTCGCCCCGAAGGGCCCGGGACACACGGTTCGCCGCGAGTACGAGGCAGGCCGTGGCGTTCCCGTCATCGTCGCCGTCGAGGAGGACGCGACCGGCAACGCCTGGCCGCTCGTCCTCAGCTACGCCAAGGGAATCGGTGGCCTGCGCGCCGGCGGCATCAAGACCACGTTCACCGAGGAGACCGAGACCGACCTGTTCGGCGAGCAGGCTGTGCTGTGTGGTGGCGTCTCCCAGCTGGTCCAGTACGGTTTCGAGACGCTGACCGAGGCGGGCTACCAGCCGCAGGTTGCGTACTTCGAGGTGCTGCACGAGCTCAAGCTCATCGTCGACCTGATGTGGGAGGGCGGCATCGCCAAGCAGCGTTGGAGCGTTTCCGACACGGCAGAGTACGGCGACTACGTTTCCGGCCCGCGCGTCATCGACCCGCACGTCAAGGAGAACATGCAGGCCGTGCTCGCTGACATCCAGTCCGGTGCATTCGCCGAGCGCTTCATCGCGGACCAGGATGCCGGCGCGCCGGAGTTCCTCGCGCTGCGTGCCAAGGGCGAGGCGCACCCGATCGAGGCGACCGGCCGCGAGCTGCGCAAGCTCTTCGCGTGGAACGCGTCGAACGACGACGACTACGTCGACGGCGAAGTCGCTCGCTAGAGGTGACCGACGAGCGGCGGGCAATGCCCGCCGCTCGTCTCCATGTCGGGGATGACGCGATGAGCCAACGGATGCTCGCTGTCGAGATAGCGGTGCAGGACGCACAGGGTGTGCGCATTGCACTGGCTGAGGACGCCGACCGCGTCGAGCTGTGCTCGGCGCTCGGGGTTGGCGGCCTGACCGCATCGGCCGGCACCATCGAGGCCGTTGTCGACGCGGCGCGGAGCGCGGGGCGTCCCGGTTACGTGCACGTCCTCATCCGCGCCCGACCGGGCGGTTTCGTCTATACGGCCGACGAGCTCGACGTCATGCTGCGCGAGATCCGGTTCGCCAGGGATGCGGGTGCTGACGGGGTCGTCATCGGCGCCCTCGACGACGGGGGAGCCGTCGACATTGGGGTCACGCGTGCGCTCGCGGACGCGGCCGGGCCGCTCGATGTCACCTTTCACCGGGCGGCGGATGTCGCGGCCGATCCACTCGCGACCGTCGACGTCCTTGCCGACCTGGGCATCCGCCGCGTCCTGACCTCAGGACAGGCCGCGCGCAGCATCGACGGTCTGCCGACCCTGGCGGCCATGGTCGAGCGAGCCGCGGGGCGCATCCAGGTCATGGCGGGCGGGGGAGTGGCTGTGCCAGACATCGACGCGCTGGCCGCCAGCGGGGTCGATGCCGTGCACCTCTCGGCACGGCGGGTCGTGACCGGGTCGGCGAGCGGTCCCGGCGGTGGCGACATCACCTATGACGCGACGGATGCCGCGGTCGTCCGCGCGGCCGTGGCCGCCGCGCGCGGCAGGTAAAGTTAGAACGAACCGCGTCCCGATGATCGTGGCGCATGCCATCCCAGCCTGCTCCAATTCAAAGGAACCGCCACGTGACAAAGCCGGTCGTGCTGATCGCAGAAGAACTCTCACCCGCCACCGTTGACGCGCTCGGACCCGACTTCGAGGTCCGCAACGTCGATGGCACCGATCGGCCCGCACTGCTCGCCGCACTCAGCGACTCTGACGCCATCCTGGTACGCTCGGCGACCAAGGTCGACGCTGAGGCCATTGCCGCGGCTCCTAAGTTGCGCGTGATCGCACGGGCGGGTGTCGGTCTCGACAACGTCGACATCAAGGCCGCGACCACGGCGGGCGTCATGGTCGTCAACGCGCCGACGTCCAACATCATCTCGGCCGCAGAGCTGACCATCGGCCACATCCTGAGCCTCGCGCGTCACATTCCTGCCGCACACAGCGCACTCGCGGACGGCCAGTGGAAGCGCTCCAAGTACACCGGCGTCGAGCTGTACGAGAAGACTGTCGGCATCATCGGGCTCGGCCGGATCGGTGCCCTGATCACGGCCAGGCTGCAGGCCTTCGGCACGAAGGTCGTTGCGTACGACCCCTACGTGACGTCGGCCCGCGCTCAGCAGCTTGGCGTTCAGCTGGTCACGCTCGAGGAGCTGCTCGCGCAGTCCGACTTCATCACGATCCACATGCCCAAGACCCCCGAGACGACGGGCATGATCAGCGACGCCCAGCTCGCGCTCATGAAGCCGACCGCTTTCATCGTAAACGTGGCTCGTGGCGGTCTCATCGACGAGGATGCCCTCCACCGCGCGCTCACCGACCACACGATCGCCGGTGCGGGTCTCGATGTCTTCGTGAGCGAGCCGCCATCGGATTCTCCGCTGCTTGCGCTCGAGAACGTGGTTGTCACGCCACACCTCGGAGCGTCCACCGACGAGGCGCAGGAGAAGGCCGGCGTTTCCGTCGCAAAGTCCGTTCGGCTCGCGCTGTCGGGTGAGCTCGTCCCCGACGCTGTCAACGTCGCCGGCGGGGTCATCGACCCGACCGTGCGCCCCGGCATCCCGCTCATGGAGAAGCTGGGACAGATCTTCTCCGGACTCGCACACAGCCCGCTGACGAGCGTCGATGTCGAGGTTCGCGGTGAGATCGTCGAGTTCGACGTGAGTGTGCTCAAGCTGGCCGCGCTCAAGGGCATCTTCTCGAACGTCGTGAGCGAGAACGTGTCATACGTCAACGCCCCGTTGCTCGCAGAACAGCGCGGCATCGAGGTTCGCCAGCTCACGGATTCCGTCAGCGAGGAGTACCGCAATCTCCTGACCCTGCGTGGCGCTCTCAGCGACGGCTCGCAGATTTCCGTCTCTGGAACCCTGACCGGGACCAAGCAGATCGAGAAGATCGTCGAGATCAACGGCTATGACGTCGAGGTTCCGATCGCTGAACACCTGATCGTGATGATCTACGACGACCGCCCCGGCATCGTCGCCATCTACGGCCACGAGTTCGGCGAGGCGAACATCAACATCGCGGGCATGCAGATCGCACGCACCGGCGCGGGCGGCAAAGCCCTGAGCGTACTCACGGTCGATTCCCGCGTGCCGGAGGGACTGCTCGAGAAGGTACGCCTCGCGATCGCCGCCGACCTGATGCACGAGATCGACATCACCGAGTAGTCGACATCACCGAGTAGTCACCCAGTGGTCGACATCACCACTTCCGCTGCGCGCGACGTCTTAACAACGATTCGGCCGGGCCTTGGGGCCCAGCCGAATCGTTGAGGCGTGGATACATGCCACGCGTGGCAACGGAGAACTAGACATCCAGGTCGTCGGTGCTGCGTTCGGTCCTGTTGTATGCCTGACCGGTTGCCGGATCAGCGTCTACTCGTGTCGTCACGCTTGAGCGGCGCTTGCGCATCAGTAGAACGATGCCGAGGATGACGACGACGACGCCGGCCCCCATGAGGATGTTGCCGACGAGCGCCAGGTCGATCCACGTTGTCCTGACATTGAGGGCGAACCGTAGGATCGCGCCGATGACGAAGAGAAATATTCCTGCACCTAGACTCATGATCTTTTGCTCCTTTGTCTTGGCCGTACCTTTTACAACGTACTCTCAGGAACCCCGACGGGCTAGGGGCGGTCGACGGGCCAGGGGGCCGGTCGCGCGCGGGTAATCTTGGCTGTAGTCCTTTGCATCAAGCCCCAGGAGTGTCATGCCTCGAACGATCAAGCTCGCCGTAATCCCTGGTGATGGAATCGGGCCGGAAGTCGTGTCCGAAGCGATCAAGGTCCTCGATGCCGTCGCGGATACCGCCGGCGCCACGTTCGAGAAGACCGAATTTGCCCTCGGGGCGGGGCGCTTCCTCGCGACGGGCGATGTCCTCACCGATGCCGACCTCGAATCGATCAAGACACACGACGCGATTCTGCTGGGGGCGGTGGGCGGAGTCCCAGGCGACCCGCGGCTCAAGGATGCGAACATCGAGCGCGGCCTGCTGCTGAAGTTGCGGTTCTCCCTCGATCACTACGCCAACCTGCGGCCGACGACGCTGTTCCCCGGCGTTGCCAGCCCGCTCGCCAACCCGGGTGACGTCGATTTCGTGGTCGTGCGCGAGGGGACGGAAGGCCCGTACGTCGGCAACGGCGGAACCGTCCGGCCCGGCACGCCACAGGAGGTCGCCAACGAGGTCTCGGTCAATACGGCATTCGGTGTCGAGCGCGTCGTCCGCTTCGGGTTCGCGCAGGCGGCAGCGCGGCGCCAGAAACTCACGCTCGTGCACAAGACGAACGTGCTGACCTTCTCCGGCGGGCTCTGGAAACGCATCGTCGACGAGGTGGCGACCGAGTATCCGGGCGTCGCTGTCGACTACCTGCACGTCGATGCCGCCACGATCTTCTTTGTGACGAATCCTGCTAGGTTTGACGTGATCGTCACGGACAACCTCTTTGGCGACATCCTCACCGATCTCGCGGCCGCAATCAGCGGCGGCATCGGACTAGCGGCCTCGGGCAACATCAACCCCGACGGTACCTTCCCCAGCATGTTCGAGCCGGTCCACGGATCCGCCCCCGACATCGCTGGCCAGCAAAAAGCTGATCCAACCGCGGCGATCCTGTCCGTGGCACTCCTTCTGAGCCACCTCGGACTCACGGATGCCGCGGAACGTATCAACCGCGCGGTGACGGCCGACCTTGCCGGACGGGGAACCACGCAACGCCGCACTGCCGAGATCGGCGACGCAATCGTTGGCTTGCTGTCGCAGAATTAGACGACACACTTCAGAAGGACTCTCATGACCGCTCCCACCGCAACAGCAACCACGCTCGAGTTCGCCGTGACTCGCAATCTCGCCGCGCGAGGGGCAGCGGCCCGCGAGGAGATCCTGGCGGATCCCGGTTTCGGCAAGCACTTCACCGACCACATGGTCGACATCTGCTGGTCGGTCAGAGGTGGCTGGCACCGTCCCCGCGTGCAGCCGTACGGTCCGATCCCGCTCGAGCCGTCCGCAGCGGTCCTGCACTACGCGCAGGAGATCTTCGAGGGCCTCAAGGCTTACCGACACGCGGACGGGTCCATCTGGTCGTTCCGACCAGAGGCCAACGCTGCTCGCATGCGACGCTCAGCGAAGCGCCTGTCGCTGCCCGAGCTACCGAGTGAGTACTTCGTGGAGTCGATCAGGCAGCTGATCGCAGTGGATGGCGCGTGGGTGCCGTCCGCGCCGGAAACGAGTCTGTATATCCGCCCGTTCATGTTCGCCAAGGAAGCATTCCTCGGGGTGCGTCCGGCCGAGAAGGTTGCGTACTACGTCATCGCAAGCCCGGCCGGCGCATACTTCACCGGTGGCGTCACCCCGGTCTCGATCTGGCTTTCGACGCAGTATTCGCGCGCAGGCAAGGGTGGAATGGGCGCAGCGAAGACCGGTGGCAACTATGCCGCATCGCTCGTCGCGCAGGCCGAGGCCTATGAGAACGGCTGCGCCCAGGTGCTCTTCCTCGATTCAGAGGAAGGCAAGTACCTGGAGGAGCTGGGCGGCATGAACGTCGTCCTCGTCTACGAGGACGGCACGCTCGTCACTCCCGAGTCCGACAGCATTCTCGAGGGGATCACGCGGGACTCCATCCTGCAACTCGCCCGTGACCGCGGCCACAAAATCGAGCAGCGCAAGGTCACCCTCGACGAGTGGCGCGATGGAGTCGCATCGGGTGACATCACCGAGGTCTTTGCCTGTGGCACGGCCGCAGTCGTGACCCCGATCGCCCTGCTCAAGGGTGAGGGTTTCGAGGTCGGTTCCGCCGATGCCCCGGCTGGCGAACTGACGATGTCTCTGCGACAGGAACTCACCGACATCCAATACGGCCGCCTGCCCGACCGGCACGGTTGGCTGACCCGCCTCGATGCATAGGGCAGCAGGCGGCGGCAATCCGGCAGTTTAGGCTTGGTGCATGAAAATCGCGCGGTTCAGTCACGAAGGCACCCTCTCCTACGGAATCCTGGATGACGATGAGCTGGTCGTGCTGGACGGCGACCCGATGTTCTCGGGTTTCAACCCGACGGGGGAGCGCATCCCACTCGAGCGGGCGACGTTCCTCGCGCCGGTGATCCCTCGCTCCAAGGTGGTCGCGGTCGGCAAGAACTACCACGACCACGCCGCGGAAACGGGGAGTGTGGCGCCGGATGCGCCGCTTCTCTTCCTGAAGCCCAATACGGCCGTCATCGGCCCGCGGGACACCATCGTGCTCCCACTTCAGTCGAAGCAGGTCGAGCACGAGGGCGAGCTCGCGATCGTCATCGGACGGATCGCGAAGAACGTCCCAGCGGCCGAGTATGCCGACTACGTCTTCGGATACACGATCGCCAACGACGTCACAGCGAGAGACCTGCAGAAGGCAGACGGTCAGTGGGCGAGAGCCAAGGGATTCGACACGTTCTGCCCACTCGGGCCCGTGATCGAGACCGAGTTCGATCCCTCAACCGCGACCCTGACGACGCGCGTGAACGGCGAGCTGCGCCAGGACGGTCTTGTGCGCGACATGGTGCACGACATCCCGGCGATCGTCGAGTACGCGTCGAGCGTGTGGACGCTTCTGCCCGGCGACGTCATCCTCACCGGTACCCCCGGGGGGATCGGCCCGCTCACCGACGGCGACGTGGTCGAGATCGAGATCTCCGGGATCGGCACGCTCGCGAACCCGGTGCGCGCCGCCGGCTGAGCGTCGTCCGGATGTTCGTGGCAGGCAAGTAGGATTGCGGGCGTATGTCTGATCTCAATGCGCACCCGTTTTCCACCGCGACCGGCACCGATGTGCGGGTCCGATTCTGCCCATCGCCGACCGGGACGCCTCACGTGGGGCTCATCCGCACCGCCCTGTTCAACTGGGCGTACGCGCGGCACACCGGTGGCAAGCTGATCTTCCGCATCGAGGACACGGATGCTGCTCGCGACAGCGAGGAGAGCTACGGCCAGATCATCGAGGCGCTGCGTTGGCTCCGGCTTGACTGGGATGAGGGCGTCGACGCCGGTGGTCCACACGCCCCGTACCGGCAGTCGGAGCGGTACGACATCTATCGTGATGTGGTCGCACAGCTGAAGGCATCCGGCCACATCTACGAGAGCTTCGCGACCGGCGAGGAGATCGAGGCGCGCAACGTTTCGCTCGGCCGCGACCCGAAGCTCGGCTACGACAACTTCGAACGCGACCTGACCGAGGACCAGAGGGCTGCGTTCCGGGCGGAGGGACGAGAGCCGGCGCTGCGCCTCCGCGTGCCGGATGCCGACCTGAGCTTCGACGATCTCGTGCGCGGCGAGATCACGTTCCCGGCCGGTTCGTTCAGCGACTTCGTCGTGGTGCGTCCGAACGGGCATCCGCTGTATCCGTTCGTGAACCCCGTCGATGACGCGATCATGGGCGTGACGCATGTGTTGCGTGGGGAGGACCTGCTCTCGTCGACGCCGCGCCAGATCGCGCTGTACCACGCACTCATCGACATCGGACTGACGACGTTCGTGCCGAGATTCGGCCACCTGCCGTACGTCACGGGCGAGGGGAACAAGAAGCTCTCCAAGCGCGACCCCGAGTCGAACCTGTTCCACCACCGCGATCGCGGTTTCATCCCGGAGGGTCTGGTCAACTACCTCGCGCTGCTGGGCTGGTCGCTCACGCACGACCGCGATGTGTTCTCGATCGAGGAGATGGTCGCGGCCTTCGACGTCGCCGATGTCAACCCGAACCCCGCGCGCTTCGACGTCAAGAAGGCCGAGTCGCTCAACGGTGACCACATCCGGCTGCTCGTCGTCGACGATTTCGCCGCACGCACGGTGCCGTACCTCGCGGCCGCCGGCGTCCTGACCGAGCCGCTCTCGGCCGAGCAGAGCGCGATCCTCGCCGAAGCCGCGCCTCTGGTGCAGGAGCGCATGCAGCTGCTTGGCGAGGCGCCCGGCATGCTGGGCTTCCTGTTCACGGATACCGCATCCCTCGTGATCGAGGACGACGCGCGGTCTTCGCTGCCCGCCAATGCCGGCGAGGTGCTCAGCGCGGCGGTCGCTGCACTGGAGACCGTGCCGGATCCCGAGTGGACTCACGACGTTCTCGAGGGCGCCCTGCGGGTCGCGCTGATCGACGGTCTCGGGCTCAAGCCGCGGGTCGCCTTCGGTCCGCTGCGGGTCGGGATCTCTGGTCGCCGCGTCTCGCCGCCGCTGTTCGAGTCGATGCAGATCCTCGGCAAGGGGAAGTCGCTCGCGCGTCTCCGCAACCTGCTTTCGACTCTGTAGGTTGAGAAACGTGCTGGTTGAGTAGGCCGCCCGCGGCCGTATCGAAGCCGAGTGAGGATCATGAGCAATGGTTTCTGAACCCTACGACTGCGTTGTCGTCGGCGCGGGCCCGGCCGGACTCTCGGCTGCACTGAACCTCGTCCGCGCGAGGCGGAGCACCCTCGTGCTCGACAGCAACCGTCCGCGGAACGCTGCAACATTGCACGCGCACGGCTTCCTGACTCGCGACGGCATTCCGCCGCTCGAACTTCGCCGCCTGGGGCGCAACGAGGTCGAGGGTTACCCTGACGGCGAGGTCGCGTCGGCGCGGGTCGAGCGCATCGTGGCCGTCGAGGATGGCTTCCTCGTGACTTCGCGCGGCATCCGGGGTGAGCGTGATCGCGAGGTTCTCGCCAGGACCGTTGTGCTCGCGAGCGGGCTGACCGAAGAGTTGCCGGCGCTGCCGAGCCTCCGCGTGTACTACGGAACGCACCTGCACAGCTGCATCGAGTGCGACGGCTACGAGAAGAAGGATGCGACGCTCGCCCTGATCGGGGAGTCCGACGACCTGGCAGAGCGCGCGCTGCTACTCAGCCAGTGGTCGGACGACCTCATCGTGTTCACCAACGGCGTCGGCAGGATCAGCGAGGCCGAGGAGGCGGCGCTGGCAGCGCGAGGCATCCGCGTGGAGCGACGGCCGATCGCCGATCTCGCAGGCGACCTCGGCACTATGACGGGTGTGCGGCTCGCCGACGGAGAGATCGTCGCCAGGACGGCCGGCTTCGTGCGTCCCCGCTGGGTGCCTGCGCTCGGGTTCGCAGCAGAACTGGGTTTCGCGCGAGACGCGGAAGGTCTCGCCGTCGTGGACGCCCAGGGGCGAACCTCGATGCCGGGCATCTACGCCGCCGGGGACTCGACGCCGCCCGGTCCGCAACAGCTCATCGTGGCGGCCGGGGCCGGCGCGACGGTCGCGGCGACCATCAATCGGGACCTGATCGGGGCGCTCTAACGTACATCCCGCCGTGGTTTTGTGGGGCTCTCTGAGTACGCTAAAGTTGACAGTCGGCCCGGACTTCGGTTCTGGACGGTGGGGTATGGTGTAATTGGCAACACGGCTGATTCTGGTTCAGTTGTTCTTGGTTCGAGTCCAGGTACCCCAGCTTTAGAGCTTGATGAAACCCCCGGGATTCCGGGGGTTTTTCGCTGTCTGCTGCGCCGGTGATTCATCGTGATGCCTGCCACCACATGACGGGCTCGGTCGCCCTCGTCTCACGCGGCGTGCACCAAGGGCGACCACGCCTTGAACATAGAATTGGCTCGGCGCACCCGACCGGTGTCGCAGCGCACCCAGCGAGCAGCGTTTTTCGACTCGCGTTCCGGCGACGTCGTCGACAGCACCAATTTGGCGCGTCGCGGCGCTGAGTGCGACCACTACAAAAGCGTAGGAAGTGCTCCGCATGGCAACCGCACCACAGGCTCTCAGTTCGGCTCGATACAAGGATGCGACGGCACCGATCGCCGAGCGGGTTGATGACCTGGTCTCTCGCATGACGCTCGCGGAGAAGGTGGGGCAGATGCTCCAGCTCGACGCGCGCGGGGACATCGACGACCTGGTCAGAGGAAAACTGGGCGGGTCCCTTCTTCATGCATCCCCGGAACGAATCAACGAGGCTCGTGACCTGGTCGCCATGACGCGGTTGCAGGTTCCGCTGCTCATGGCGGACGACGCCATCCACGGACATTCCTTCTGGCCGGGCGCCACCATCTTCCCGACCCAGCTGGGTATGGCCTGCACCTGGGATGCGGACCTTGTCGAGCGCGGGGCGCGCGCCGCCGCTGTGGAGATTGCGGCGACAGGCCTGCACTGGACCTTCTCTCCCGTGCTGTGCATCGCCAGGGACCCGCGGTGGGGACGCGTCGACGAGACGTTCGGAGAAGACCCACACCTCATCGGCGAGCTGGGAACGGCGATGGTCCGGGGCTACCAGGGTGACGGACTCACGGATCGCACCGCCGTGCTGGCGACCGCGAAGCACTTCGCCGGCTATTCCGAAACCCAGGGCGGACGCGACGCGAGCGAGGCTGACCTGAGCCGACGCAAGCTGCGCTCGTGGTTCCTGCCGCCGTTCGAGAAGGCGATCCAGGCCGGGTGCCGCACCGTCATGCTCGGGTATCAGTCGATCGACGGGGTCCCCGTCACTGCCAACCGGTGGCTTCTCAACGACGTCCTCAAGGGGGAATGGGGGTTCGAAGGGACGCTCGTCACCGATTGGGACAATGTCGGACGTATGGTCTGGGAGCAGCGGGTCTACGCGACCGACGTTGAGGCGGCGACGGTCGCAGTCCAGGCGGGCAACGACCTGGTCATGAACACTCCACAATTCGGGCCGGCCGCGCAAGACGCGGTCTCGGAGGGCCGACTGGATGAGGCGCTGATCGATGACGCTGTTCGCCGCATCCTGACACTCAAGTTCGAACTCGGTCTTTTCGAGGATACCCGCGTTCCTGATCCCGACCTCCAGGCGCAGGTCATCGGGAGTTCGGAGCATTCCGAACTCAACAAGGAGATGGCACGCCGCTCCCTCGTCCTCCTGCGCAATGACGGAACCCTGCCGCTCGACGGCGGTCTCGCGGCGGGAACGGACGGCCGTGCCGTCGCCAGCACGAGCCGCACCATCACGATCGTCGGACCCAATGCCGATGATCCGCATGCGCAGCTCGGCGACTGGGCAGGCGCGTCAGGTCAGATCGACTGGCTTCCCGACGGGCACCCGCGCGACACCATCACGACTGTCCTTGACGGATTCCGGGAAGTGGCACCGGCGGACTGGACGATCAACCACCACCGCGGAGCCGACATCGGCGAGCTGATCCCGGACCCGGCGGGTGCGACCTACCCGGATGGCCAGCCGCGGCCGCCGGTGTTCCTGCCCGCGAAAGCCGACCCCGAACTGATCGGCCAGGCCGTCCGAGCGGCAGAGGCATCCGACTACGTGGTCGCTGTCGTCGGCGACACGGTTGCGCTGACGGGGGAGGGACGTTCAACGGCGACCCTGGAACTCCAGGGCGCGCAAATCGCCCTCCTCGACGCGCTCTACGCGACGGGCACACCGCTCATCGTGGTGCTCGTCCAGTCCAAACCGTCGGTGCTGCCGGACTCCGTGATGCGGGCAGCGGCCATTGTCGAGGCGTTCAACCCGGGGATGCAGGGTGGTCTGGCGATCGCGGAACTCATCCTCGGGCTCATCGAACCGAGCGGCCGCCTTCCGATCACCTTCGCTCGGCACGCCGGCCAATTGCCGGTCTACTACAACCAGATTCGCGGCCAGCACGGAGATCGGTACGCCGACCTCTCGCAGGATCCGCTGTTCGCCTTCGGCGAGGGCCTCAGCTACACCGAGATCAGTTACTCCGGCCTGCGCGTGGACTCGGACGCGGTCCGGTCAGACGAGGTGATCCGCGCTCACGTGACGGTGACGAACGGCGGTGATCGCCCTGCAATCGAAACGGTCCAGGTGTACATCACCGATACCGTCACGAGCGTCACCTGGGCCGAACGGGAACTCAAGACCTTTGCTCAGGTGACGGTGGCGCCGGGTGAATCGGTTGACGTCGAACTCGAATTGGCGGCATCCGCGTGCACGATCGTTGACGCGGATGGCAAGCGAGTTGTCGAGCCCGGGGAGTTCGACCTCCTGGTCGGCAGCAGTTCGCGCGACCGAGACCTGCTTCGGTCGCGCTTCACGATTCTCGGGTGAATTCGAGCGCAGCCATGACCGCGGAGAAGGCGTCGCGTGATCCCTCGCCGATGACTGGCATGTCGCCCGCTGGTCAGGCCGGCGCGACGGGCTGCGTCGGTGTGACGTCCGGGTGCAGCTTCTGCCACCAGAAGAAGATCTCCTCGTAGAAGCGATCCGCGACCTCTTCGGGACTCTCGTTGGGCGTGACACCGATCGTGTATGTGCGCTCGGGTTCGACCGGTACCAGCGTGCCCGATGCGTCGGTCATCGGCCGCACCGACCAATGATGTTCGGCAGGATCGGCCTCCAGCAGAACATGAGTACTGACTCGAACGCGGACGAAACTCGGCTTGTCGGGGTCGCCGCCCGCGAACTCAGCCTGCACGTTTGCCGACGGCCAATGGGTGAGTATGCGGTCGACGATGCGGGCCGTTAGAGAGCCTTCGTAAGGGCGGGACATGGCGTTCTCGGCTTTCGGGGACGGGGTGGGGGAGTGCAGGCCGGGAAGCATGACCGACACCGACGCCGCGATCGCGACGACGGCGAACACCTGTGTGGCGGTGTAGCCCCAGTGCTTCGCGAGTGGAACCTTCGCGCGAACCAGGAGACGTGTGATCGGGATCGTGAGGACGAGGGACCAGACGCCCGCCGTGATGCCCACGAAGGGTGCAAACCACGCCATCACCAGTGCAACAACGCTCAAGAGGGTGCCGAGGTTTCCGCGGCGCAGCGCCCGACCCGCGCGAGCACCCTCGCTTTTCGGATCGATGTGTGGCTCGAAGTCCCCGGCTGCCTCGGACCGCGGCTGCCCCGCGCTGGTTCCGGTGGCGTAGCGCCCGACGCGTGCCGGGCGAGGGGCATCCGCAGCGAGCCACGAACCGCCGGTCTCGATGATGTGCGGTGTGAGCTCGGGCGTTCCCATCAATCGAAGCGCCGCATCCGCGGGAAAGGCCTCGATCGCCTCACGCCACTGATCGTAGAAGCGCCGCAGCGAGTCTGGACGGGACGCGATGACTGCGGCGAGATTCTTCGACACAACTGCGCCGATCTCGCGTCGCCCCCAATACGTCGCCCAGGCCTCGACGAACTCGTCGTAGCTGAGCGCCCGCATCGCCGTCCCCGTCCCTGTGTGCGTTTGTCGTTCCGTCAGGCTAGCGGGGTCCGGACGGGCAGCGATTGCCCCCGTTGGGGGTCGGTCGACTGCACAGGTGCGTCCCTTGACGACGGATTGCACGCGTGATTGCATTGCAACAACTCAAACCGTCCTCAGAGAGGCGGAAATGACTGTATTCCGTACCAGCCATCCGGCCACACCTTCGGAATCAGTACCATCCGGTGGTGATCGGGCCTCGCGATTGTCCATGGCTCGGGTCGCCGAGCGAACAACCGACGCCGTCCCGCAGATCTCGCTGCGAGGCTTGCGCAAAACGTTCGGCACGGTGACCGCCGTCGACGGGGTCGACCTGGACGTTGAGGACGGCGAGTTCTTCGCGATGCTCGGCCCGTCCGGTTCAGGCAAGACCACAGTGCTCCGGATGATCGCCGGATTCGAGACGCCGACCTCAGGTTCGGTCATCCTTGACGGCGCCGACGCGACCGGCCTGCCACCGTACCGCCGTGACGTCAACACCGTCTTTCAGGACTACGCCCTCTTTCCGCACATGACCGTCGCCAAGAACATCGAGTACGGGCTGCTCGTTGACAAGGCACCCAAGGCGGAGCGGGTCCGGCGGGTTGGGGAGGCGCTCGAGATGGTCCGACTCGGCGGTTTCGGCGATCGTCAGCCGACCCAGCTCTCCGGTGGCCAGCGTCAGCGGGTCGCACTCGCGCGGGCTCTCGTCAAACGTCCGAAAGTGCTCTTACTCGATGAGCCGCTTGGCGCTCTGGACCTCAAGTTGCGCGAGCAGATGCAACTCGAACTCAAAGCCATCCAGCGCGACGTCGGCATCACGTTCGTATTCGTCACACACGACCAGGACGAAGCACTGACGCTCTGCGACCGGCTCGCCGTCTTCAACAACGGGCGCATCGAACAGCTCGGCGCCGCCCAGGAGGTGTACGAGTTTCCGGCTTCCGCGTTCGTGGCCGACTTCGTCGGCTCGTCCAATTTCATCGGTGCACACGCCGCGCGCGAGGTGCTCGGGATGTCGGGCTCATTCGCGGTCAGGCCAGAGAAGGTGGCCATCGTGCCGCGCGGGGACACCGTTGTCGCCGGTGTCCCGCGCGTGGATGGAGTGGTTCGCGACGTCGTCTACGCCGGGGCTGTCACTCGCATCGTCGTCGATGGTCCGGCCGGACTCACCTTCAGCTCGACGGTGCTTAACACCGCGGGCGAGCTGGATGTCAGCATCCGGCGCGGCGCGGAGGTCACCCTGTGGTGGCCGGCGGCCGCTTTACGCAGGATCTCGGACTAAGCGGCGACAGGTAAGCGGCACCAGTACAGCTTCATCCGCACCAGCACATCAAGGAGAGGCATACATCATGAGAAGGATGTTTCGCACGGCAGGAGCGGGGGCGGCGGTCGTGTTCGCCGCCGCCTTGGCTCTGTCCGGATGTTCGTCCAACGGCACGCCGGCAGCCAAGCAGGCTGCGCCGCCCACAGAGAAGATGGCGTCATCGGTCGGCTCAGGTGAGGGCCAGCTCAACCTCATCGCGTGGGCCGGATACACGGAAGACGGCAGCAACGACAAGTCGGTCGACTGGGTGCATCCGTTTGAGACGCAGACGGGCTGCACGGTCCACACCACCTACGGTGCGACTTCGGATGACATGGTGCAGCTCATGCGCACGGGCCAATACGACGGGGTGTCCGCGTCGGGCGACGCCACACTGCGGCTCATCTATGCAGGCGATGTGGCCCCGGTGAACACCTCGCTGGTGCCGAACTACAAGACCATCTCGTCGTTCCTGAAGAACGGCAACTGGAACTCGGTGAACGGGCAGATGTACGGCATCCCACACGGATGGGGTGCCAATCTGCTGATGTACACGCCGTCGACGGTGTCGCCGGCGCCGACATCATGGTCTGCCGTCTTCGACGATGCGAGCACCTACAAAGGCAAGGTCACGGCGTACGACTCTCCCATCTACATCGCTGACGCAGCGCTGTACCTCAAGTCGTCCGACCCCTCACTCGGCATCACGGACCCGTACTCGCTCACGGCGAAGCAGCTCGCCGCAGCGGTGGCGCTCCTGAAGAAGCAGAACGCGAGCGTCGGCGAGTATTGGTCCGACTACACCAAGGAGGTGCAGGCCTTCGAGTCCGGCACGTCTGTGGTCGGCACAACGTGGCAGGTCATTGCCAACCTGATCAATTCGGACGCGAAGGTCAAGGTCGAAACCGTCGTCCCCAAGGAGGGTGTCACCGGATGGTCGGATACCTGGATGATCTCGACCAAGTCCAAGCATCCGAACTGCATGTACAAGTGGATGAACTACATCACCTCCGCCTCGGTGAACGCCCAGGTCGCCGAATGGTTCGGTGAAGCGCCGTCCCAGACCCTCGCCTGCGCGAAGACGAGCGACCCCGGCTTCTGTGGGACCTACCACGCCACCGATCAGAAGTACGCGGCGGGGATCCACTACTGGACGACGCCGACCAAGCAATGCGTCGACGGCAAGGGGAACAATTGCACCGCGTACTCCGACTGGGTCAACGCGTGGCAGCAGATCAGGGGCTGATTGGCCGTCAGCGATCCGGCTACCTCGCCATGAGACCCGGGGCGCGGCTCGCGCTGCTACTGAGCGTGCCGCTGCTCTGGCTCGTTGTGATGTATCTGGGGTCGATCGCGGTGATGCTTGTCTCCGCATTCTGGACGGTCAACGACTTCACCGGAGCGGTCGAGCAGACCTTCACATTCGACAACATCAGGCGCCTCGTCACCGAACCGCTTTTCGCGACGGTCGCGTTGCGTACCATCCTGGTTGCACTGGGCGTGACGGTGATCGATGCGGTGTTCGCCATTCCGATGGCCCTGTTCATGAGCAAAGTCGCCTCGCCTCGTCTGCGGCTCGGGCTCCTCGTTGCCGTGACGACCCCGCTCTGGGCGAGTTACCTGGTGAAAGCGTACGCATGGCGCACCCTCGTCGCTCCGAACGGTCCGATCGCTTTCATCACCGGGGGCAACACTCCGGGCTACGGACTGGCGGCAACAGTGATCACCCTCGCGTATCTGTGGTTGCCGTACATGATCATCCCGATCTACGCCGGGTTCGATCGCGTCTCGGATTCGCTGGTGGAGGCCAGCTTTGACCTCGGCGCGAGCGCCTGGCGCACCATCCGCTCGGTCGCGCTGCCGCTGGTATTCCCCGCCATCGCGGCGGGCTCGATCTTCACCTTCTCGCTGACCCTCGGCGACTACATCGCGGTGGGGATCGTCGGCGGAAAAACACAGCTGCTGGCCAACGTCATCTATGGGCAGCTGGTCACGGCGAACAACCAGCCTTTCGCCGCAGCACTCTCGCTCATCCCGCTCGCCGCCATCGTGCTCTATTTGTTCGCGATGCGTCGCACTGGAGCTTTGGAGAAGGTGTGATGAAACTCCCTGCCTCCCTTCGTGTGACGCTCACCGCGTGCATGGTCCTCGGCCTGGTGGTGCTGTATGTCCCGCTCATCCTGATCGTGCTCAACTCGTTCAACAGCTCGCGCACGTTCGGGTTTCCGCCGCCTGGCTTGACGCTTGATTGGTGGCAGAAGGCGGCATCGAGCAGCGGGGCGCTCAGCGCGCTCGGCACGTCCGTCGTGGCTGGACTGTGCGCCATGGTGATCGCACTGGTGCTCGGCACAATGGCCGCGTTCGCGGTGCAGCGCTTCGAGTTCTTCGGCCGGTCGACCATCAGCTTTCTGGTGGTGCTCCCGATCACGCTGCCCGGTATCGTCACGGGTATTGCCCTGAATGCCACCTTCGTACAGGTGCTCGGCCCGTTCGGCGTGGCTCTCGGCCTGGCCACGGTGATCATCGGTCACGCCACGTTCTGCATCGTGATCGTCTACAACAACGTGCAGGCGCGTTTGCGACGGATGGGCACCTCCCTCGAGGAGGCCTCGGCCGACCTCGGCGCCAACGGATGGCAGACCTTCTGGCGGGTGACCTTCCCCGGTGTGCGGGGGGCGCTGGTTGCGGGCGCCGTGCTGGCGTTTGCGCTCAGTTTCGACGAAATCGTGGTGACGACGTTTACGGCCGGCCCGGCGATCCAGACCTTGCCACTGTGGATCTTCAGCAACCTGTTCCGTCCCAACCAGGCACCGGTCGTCAACGTCGTCGCCGCAGTCCTGGCCGTCGTTGCAGTCGTTCCGGTGTGGTTGGCACAGCGCTTCTCCGGCGACTCGACCACGAGCCGGGTGTGAGCGAATGACTTCCCGCGGTCCCTTGACTGTCGACGGCCAGCTGGCAGAATTTTTCGCGTGAGCGTGACATCCGACTTTGAGGAACTCGTCGCCGAGGCGGAGTCGGCCTCGGTCGACGGCTGGGACTTCTCCTGGTTCGACGGCCGCGCGACCGAGGAGCGCCCGTCGTGGGGCTACAGCCGGATCCTCGG
>JAUZGC010000260.1 GCA_030840105.1 Microbacteriaceae bacterium | reverse complement strand
TGCCCGCGGCGATGAGCCACGGACGCCACCACAGCGCGGGTCCCCAGTCGGGCTGCGCTCCGGCGGTCCTCCGCTGGGCGATCAGCGCAGCCAGCCTCGTGGCGTGCCACTGGCGGTCGAGCAGGATGCAACCGAACGCCAGCAGCGCGAAGATCATGACCGAGTTGTCGAGGAGCGCGACGCGGCTCATCACGATCGCGCCCCCGTCGACGGCCATCAGGAACCCGGCAATGGTCGCCAGGATCGTCGAACCGAAGAGCTTGCGCGCCAGCAGCATCACGAGAATCACCGCGAGGATGCCGACGATCGCCGTGCTGATGCGCCAGCCGAAGCTGTTTCCGGCCCCGAACGCCCAGAGGCCGAGGGAGATGAGCCACTTGCCGAGCGGCGGGTGGGCGACGAACTCCGGGGCCGATGTGAAGATATCCGTGTTGCCGGAGTTGAAGCTCGGATCGGCATTGCCCGGCCAGCTGCCCTCGTAGCCGAGGTGCATGATGCTGTACGCGTCCTTGACGTAGAAGGTCTCGTCGAACACGAGCGCGTGCGGGTTGCCCAGGTCCCACAGTCGCAGGATCGCAGCGAGCAGGGTCACCGCAACCGGGCCACCCCAGTACCAGAGCTTCTGTTGCAGCGGCGTGGCGAGCCGTCGGGCCCACCATTCGTCGAGCCGGCTGCCGGACCGTTCGGCCTCGTGCGTGGGGGTGTCCGGTCGGGCGACATCGGGGTTCGCGGATGTCGCGCCGACGACGTCGTCGAAGCCGCGCGAGGGAGTCACGTTCACGCTGCCATGCTAGTGATTCGAGGCTGCCAGACTGGTCACATGATCATTCTGGCGGCGACACCCATAGGCAACCTCAAGGATGCCTCGGCCAGACTCGTCGAGGCGCTCGGAGCCGCTTCCGTGATCGCGGCGGAGGACACGCGCGTGACCCAGCGCCTGTTGGCGGGGCTCGGCATCCAGAATCGTCCGAAGCTCATCGCGCTGCACGACCACAACGAGCGTGGCAAGGCCGCCGAACTCGCCGAACTCGCGCGCGACGCCGACCTCCTGGTGCTGAGCGATGCCGGAATGCCCACGGTCTCTGACCCTGGCTTCCACCTCGTGGATGCCGCGATCGCTGCCGGCGTGACCGTCACGGCCATCCCCGGCCCGTCGGCCGTGCTCACGGCCCTCGCGGTTTCTGGTCTGCCGACCGACCGTTTCACCTTCGAGGGCTTCCTGCCACGCAAGCATGGTGAGCGGATGACGGCGCTGCGCACGCTCGCCGGCGAACGACGCACAATGGTTTTCTTCGAATCGCCGAACCGGATTGCCGCGGCGCTCACCGACGTCGCTGCCGCGCTCGGCGACGATCGCCGAGTGGTGGTCTGCCGCGAGTTGACCAAGCTCTACGAAGAGGTCAAACGCGGCACGGCGGCCGAACTCGCGTCCTGGGCCGCAGAAGGCCTGCGCGGGGAGATCTGCCTGGTCGTCGCGGGTGCGCCCGAGCGGGAGATCGACCTCGCCACCGGTCTCGTCCAGGTGCTCGAACTCGTCGGGTCCGGCACGAGGCTCAAGGATGCGGCGGCCGAAGTCTCGGCGGCTACAGGGCTCAGCAAGCGCGATCTCTACCAGGCGGCGCTCGATCAGCGATGACGGGCGGCGCGCATTTAGGATAGGCACCATGTCCGACCCCGCTTCCTTCTACATCACCACGCCGATTTTCTACGTGAATGATGTCCCGCACATCGGGCACGCGTACACCGAGGTCGCCGCCGACGTGCTCGCCCGCTGGCACCGTCAGGCCGGTGATGACACCTGGCTGCTCACCGGTACGGACGAACATGGGCAGAAGATCCTGCGCACCGCGACCGCGAACGGTGCGACGCCGCAGGAGTGGGCCGACCGGCTCGTCGAGAACGAGTGGCTTCCGTTGCTCAAGACCATCGACATCGCCAACAACGACTTCATCCGCACGACGGATGAGCGCCATGAGACGAATGTGCAGCTCTTCCTGCAACGCCTCTACGACGACGGCTTCATTTACGCGGGCGAGTATGAAGCCCTCTACTGCGTCGGTTGCGAGGAGTTCAAGCCGGCCAGCGAGATCGTCGACGGCACGGGCGAGTACGAGGGGCAGAAGGTGTGCGCCATCCATTCGAAGCCGCTTGAGCTCCTCCAGGAGAAGAACTATTTCTTCCGGATGAGCGATTTCGCCGAGCGGCTGCTCGACCTGTATGAGTCCCGCCCCGACTTCGTGCAGCCGGAGGCCGCTCGCAACGAGGTCATCTCGTTCGTTCGGCAGGGCCTCGCCGACCTGTCGATTTCCCGGTCGAGCTTCGACTGGGGTGTCAAGGTTCCGTGGGACGACACGCACGTCGTCTACGTCTGGTTCGATGCCCTGCTGAACTACATCACTGCTGTCGGATATGGGCAGGACGAGGACGAATTCGCGCGCCGCTGGCCGGCCACGCACGTCGTCGGCAAGGACATCCTGCGCTTCCACGCCGTCATCTGGCCTGCGATGCTGATGGCCGCAGGCCTCGAGGTCCCGCAGAAGGTCTTCGGCCACGGCTGGCTGCTGGTCGGCGGCGAGAAAATGTCCAAGTCGAAGCTGACCGGCATCGCGCCCACCCAGATCACCGACACATTCGGCTCCGACGCGTTCCGCTACTACTTCATGCGCGCGATCAGTTTCGGCCAGGACGGCTCGTTCAGCTGGGAGGACCTCGCCGCGCGCTACCACGCAGAGCTCGCTAACGGCTTCGGCAACCTGGCGTCGCGCGTGATCGCCATGGTTGCTCGCTACTTCGACGGGATCGTGCCCGCAGCAGGCGACTACGAGGAGGCCGACCTTGTCGTGCAGCGCGTGGTGGCGGATGCCGCGGCCAACGCAGACGCGGCAATCGGGTCTCTCGCAATCCATGACGCGCTCGCCGCGGTGTGGACGGTCGTCGACGAGCTCAACGGATACATCACGACCCAGGAGCCGTGGGTGCTCGCCAAGGATGACGCCCAGCGCGCCCGCCTCGGCACCGTCCTGTATACGGCGGCGGAGGGACTGCGCGCGCTCGCGGTGCTGCTCTCGCCGGTCATCCCGGCGTCGACGACGAAGCTGTGGACGGCACTCGGTGCCGAGCCGGCGCTGGGCGGGCTCTCCGAGCAGCCCATTCGTGACGCCGGTCGCTGGGGGCAGCTGCCTGCCGGCACCGCAGTGACAGGGCTCGAGGCGCTGTTCCCCCGCATCGACGCAACCGGGACGCCGGCGTAATGACCGATCAGGCACACGTTCGCCACAGGCACGCGGCCGAAGGCCGCGATCTCAGCTATCCGCCACTGCCGGAGGCGCTCATCGTGCCCGTGTACGACAATCACACGCACCTCGAGATCGCCGACGGCGACGATCCGCTCGACTACCGGGAGCAGCTCGACCGTGCGTCGAGTGTGGGCGTTCGTGGTGTCATCCAGGTCGGCAACGACGTCGAGACGTCCAGGTGGTCGGCCGAGATGGCCGCGATCGAGCCGCGCATGCTGGCGGCCGTGGCCATCCACCCCAACGATGCCCCTGACTATGACACCCGCGGCGAACTCGACGACGCGCTCGCGGCCATCGCCGAGCTCGCGACGCGCCCGCGCGTGCGGGCGATCGGGGAGACCGGCCTCGATTTCTTCCGCACAGGGGAGGCAGGCCGCGCGGCGCAGTTCCGGTCGTTCGAGGCGCACATCGAAATCGCCAAGCAGAACAACCTCGCGCTCCAGATTCACGATCGGGATGCCCACCGCGACGTCGTCGCCACGCTCAAGCGGGTCGGCGCCCCAGAGCGAACGGTCTTCCACTGCTTCTCCGGGGATGTGGAGCTCGCCGAGATCTGCGCCGACAACGGCTGGTACATGTCGTTCTCCGGCAACGTGACGTTCAAGAACGCGGTCGGTCTGCGCGAGGCACTCGTGTCGGCCCCGCGAGCGCTACTCCTCATCGAGACGGATGCGCCCTTCCTCACACCGACCCCGTTCCGCGGGCGCCCGAACGCGCCGTACCTGATCCCGCACACGCTGCGGGCGATGGCCGACTACGTCTCGACCGACGCGTCGATGCTCGCCGCTCAGATCTCGTCGAACACCGAGCTCGTCTACGGGCGCTGGGATTCAGAGCCGGTTGCGTCCCCGCCGATGACCGCCATCGGCGACGTCGCGTGAGCTCTCAGGTCAAGCTCCTCGGCCCTGCCGAGATCCGTGACCTCGCCGAGCTGCTCGGCGTCACGCCGACCAAGAAGCTCGGCCAGAACTTTGTGATCGATGCGAACACGGTGCGCCGCATCGTGCGGGTGGCCGGCGTCGAAGCTGGCGACAGCGTCGTCGAGATCGGGCCGGGGCTCGGATCGCTCACGCTCGGACTGCTCGAGGCGGAGGCGTCCGTGGTCGCTGTCGAGATCGACGGGCGACTGGCCGAGCAGCTGCCGATGACCGTCGGCGTACAGGCCGACGCGCCCGCGGCGGGACGACTGACCGTCATGCACCAGGATGCGCTGCGCGTGACGGAGCTGCCGGGGCAACCGAGCCGTCTCGTCGCCAATCTCCCATACAACATTTCCGTTCCTGTGCTCCTGCACTTCCTCGAACACTTCGCTTCGATTCGCGCGGGTGTCGTCATGGTGCAGTCCGAGGTCGGCCAGCGGGTCGCGGCCGAGCCGGGTTCCAAGGTCTACGGCGCGCCGAGTGTCAAAGCGGCCTGGTACGGCTCGTGGCGCACCGCAGGGCAGGTCAGCCGGCAGGTGTTCTGGCCCGTGCCGAACGTCGACTCGATTCTCATCGCATTCCAACGCCACGCGGCAGAGCCCGGTGACGAGGCTCTGCGCCGGCGCACGTTCGAGATCGTGGATGCCGCGTTCCAGCAGCGACGCAAGATGCTCCGCCAGTCGCTGTCAGTGCTTCTCGGGGACTCCGCGACGGCATCCGCAGTGCTCACGCGGGCGGGAGTCGAGCCAACGAGTCGCGGCGAGCAGCTCGCGGTCGCTGACTTCATAGCGATCGCGCGGGCCGCACAATAGCGGAGAACACTTTGTATGTGCCGCGTAAGGATTTCACGTCGCGTCGGCCCGCTGCGTTAGGTTGGAAACATGACCTCTGAGGCCGCGCTCCGCATGGTGCATGCCAGGGCGCCGGGCAAGATCAATGTGTTCCTCAGGG
>JAUZGC010000032.1 GCA_030840105.1 Microbacteriaceae bacterium | reverse complement strand
TGCGGTGGATGAAGTAGTGCTGGCTGTTCCGGTGGATCTGCTCGGCGAGCAGCCGATTGCCCGCCGCGGTGATCACGAGCTCGTGGAATTCCTCGTTTCCGGCCAGGAGCTGGGTCCGGTCGGCGCTCTCGATCCCGGCTATCGTGGCTCGGTGAATCGACTGCAGGTGCGCGAGTTCGTCGTCGGTCGCCCTCTCGGCGGCCAGGCGCGCGGCAAACCCTTCCAGCGCGGCGCGAACCTCGAAGACCTCGCGGATCTCCTGCGGTGAATGCTCGCGCACGACCCAGCCACGGCGGCGGCCGACGATGAGCCCGTCTCCGGCCAGACGCAGCATGCTCTCGCGAATCGGAGTGCGGCTCACGTTGAGGCGCAGGGCGAGTTCGCTTTCGATCAGGCGTTCGTTCGGGCGGATGACCCCCTCGACGATCGCGCGACGCAACTCGTCGTACACCTCGGTCGCCATGTTGCTGGGGGGAGGAGTTGCCTCGAGCCGCGAGTCCGCGCTGTCGAGCCGGAGTTCTGCCATTGGTGCGCCCCCTCATGGATATTGATCAACGTGACCGACACGGACCGACGTTAATTACTTGTAAACAGACCCTATATCTGCCATGCAGATATGTATAGTAACTTGCATGCAAAGCGACATGCAGGAAACGAAGCTCGTCCCAAGCCTACTGATCGGGTCTGAGTTTTCCCCCGGTGAGGGCACAGAAACGTTCGAAGTGCGTGCGCCATACGGTGGTGAACTCCTGGCCACGCTGCGCGAATCGACCAGGGACGAAGTCAACGCCGCCATCGCACTGGCGCACGAAACCTTCCGCACCCAGACGCTCACCCCGTACGAGCGGTCGCGGATCCTGCGCCGTTCCGCCGAACTCCTTGCCGAGCGCGCCGAGGAGTTCTCCTGGTCGATCGTCGCCGAGGCAGGCAAGCCGATCCGGGATGCTCGCGCCGAGGTCGCTCGGGCCGTGCTCGCGTTCGAGCTGTGTGCCGAAGAAGCCAAGCGGATCGGCGGCGACTACATCCCGATCGAGTCGACCCCAGGGTCGGAGAACCGCCGGGCCTTCACGATCCGGCGTCCGGCCGGCGTCGTCTGCGCGATCACGCCGTTCAACGGCCCGGTCAACCAGCTCTCGCACAAGGTGCCCACGGCGATCGCCGCCGGCTGCACGGTCGTGCTCAAGCCCGCGGAGGTGACACCGCTCTCCGGAATCATGCTCGTCCAGATGATGCTCGACGCCGGGCTCCCCGCGGGATTCGTGACCGTGGTGCAAGGGAGAGGCGAGACGGTCGGGCAGCAACTGCTCGAGGACCCGCGCTTCGCGGCATACAGCTTCACGGGCAGCACGGCGGTCGGGACCCACATCCGGCGCACCGTGGGGCTCCGCAAGACCCTGCTCGAGCTCGGCAACAACTCGGCCAACATCGTGCATTCCGACGCGAACCTTCAGCTCGCGGCAACCAAGCTGGCGAAGTCGCTGTCGGTGTACTCCGGCCAGGTCTGCATCAGCGCACAGCGGATCCTCGTGCACCGGGCGGTGTTCGACGAGTTCGCCGGGCTGCTGACCGAGCACGTTTCGGCGCTCACGGTCGGCGACCCGTCTGACGAGGCGACCGACGTGGGTCCGATGATCTCGCTGGAGGCGGCCGAGCGCGCCGAATCCTGGATCCTGGAAGCGGAAGCCGAGGGCGCGACCGTCCTGACCGGCGGCGTTCGAACCGGCCAGACGGTGACGCCGGCCATCGTCGCGCGCCCGTCGATGCAGGGCAACCTCGCCTGCAACGAGGCGTTCGCCCCGGTTGCGGCGCTCATCCCCTATGACACGCTCGCGGAGGCCATCGAGATCGCGAACAGCACCGAGTACGGCCTGCAGGCCGGGATCTTCACGCAGAGCACGGATGTCGCCATGGCGGCCGCCGACCGGCTCGAGGTCGGTGGTGTGATCGTCAACGACGCGTCGTCCTACCGCGTCGACTCGATGCCGTACGGCGGTATCAAGCACAGCGGAACCGGGCGGGAAGGCATCCGTTATGCGATCGAGGAGATGACCGAGCCGCGGCTGGTCGCGTTCAACCTGCAGCTGCCAGAGGGCGAAGGCCTTTAGCCGGTCATCCGGCCACAGGTCCGACTGTCGTAACCGAGATTGACCAACCGAGCCAAGGAACCGTGGATGTCTGAAGTCGAGCTTGTCGTCACCGGCGGGCGACTCGTCGACGGCACGGGTAACCCGTGGCGGTACGCCGACGTCGCGATCGATGCTGGCAGGATCGTCGCAGTCACGGCCCCCGGCGACGCCCCGGCGGCCGCTCGGGTCGTCGACGCAACCGGACACATCGTTGCGCCGGGCTTCGTCGACATCCACTCGCATTCCGACCTGGCCGTGCTCGCGCGGCCGGGCGCAGAGGAAAAGCTCCGCCAGGGCGTCACGACGGAGGTCGTGGGCAATTGCGGCATCTCGGTCGTCAACTCCGCGCCGGACTCGATCGACGAGTTGCGCTCGTATGCCCTTCCGATCCTCGGGTTCCCCGAGGTCCCCTGGGATTGGTCGGACACGTCGTCGTACCTGGATCGCGTTGCGGCCGCCCGGCCCGCCGTCAACGTCGCCACGCTGCTCGGCCTGGGGTCGGTTCGCTGCGCGGTCAGCGGCTTCGACTCCGGCCGGCCGACATCCGAGGAGCGACAGCGGATGGTCGCGCTCGCGCGCGACGCCCTGGCGCAGGGTGCCGCAGGCTTGAGCAGCGGACTCGTGTATGCACCCGGCTCGTACTCGACCCCGGAGGAGATCTGGGAGCTCGCCGCGGAGGCGGCCCGCGTCGGCGCGATCTACTCCACGCACATGCGCGACCAGGGCGACGGCTTCCTCGACTCGGTCAGGGAGGCGCTCGAGGTGGGTCACCGCACCGGCGTTGCGGTTCACATCGCCCACCACAAGGTGGTCGGTCGCCGCAACTGGGGACTGGTCAGCGAAAGCCTGCGCCTGCTGGATGAGGCACGGCAGGCAGGAATCGACGCAGGCTCCGACGTGTACCCGTATCTCGCGGGCAGCACGGCCATGACCGCGCTGCTGCCCGACTGGGTCGCGGCCGGTGGACACGCCGCGATGATGGCGCGCCTGCGCGATCCAGAGGAGCGATCCAGGATCAAGGACGACTGGCGCACCGGCCGCCCCAACTGGGACAACCGCGTCGGCAGCCTCGGCTACGAGAACATCTCCATCAGCTACGTCGGCACGCCGGAGAACGAGGATCTGGTCGGGCTCAGCCTTTCGGATGCCGCCGCGAAGCGTGGACGGTCGGACGAGCCGGCGGACTTCCTGCTCGATCTCCTGGAGCACGACGACGGCAAGCTCGGAAACATCCAGTTCGCGTGCTCTGAGGATGACCTGCGGCAGGTCATGCGACACGAGACGACGAGCTTCGGCAGCGACGGACTCCTCGTGGGCGAGCGGCCGCATCCGCGACTTCACGGCACGTTCCCGTGGATCCTCGGCGAGTACGTTCGCGAATCGCAGGTTCTCTCACTCGAAGAGGCGATCAGGAAGATGACCTCGCAGTCCGCGCGCCGGCTCGCGCTGCCGGGGATCGGGCTGATCGACCCCGGCTACCGCGCCGATCTCGTCGTCTTCGACCCGGCAACGGTCGCGGGTCCCGCCACCTACGACCAGCCGACCCTTCCGCCCATCGGAATCCGGGACGTGCTCGTCGGGGGCCAGTTCGCCGTCGAAAGCGGGGACGTCACCGGCGTGCGCGCCGGGACCGCCCTGCGCCGCACACCCGCCACCAGCTGACCCGGGCCAGACCTCGACTCAGACCACGACCAAACGAAACGGAACGACAGTGACAACACCCAATCCCCTTGAGCTCCGCCGGCTCGGGTCAACCGCGATCACGGCGACGACGGTCGGCCTCGGTGGTGCCGGACTGGGCGGCATCTTCGGTCCGGTGGGTGACGCCGACGGCGTCAGCGCGGTGGAGAAGGCGCTCGAACTCGGGATCAACTACCTGGACACCTCTCCCAAGTACGGGGAGGCGGAGCGGCGCATGGGGATGGCGCTGCGAGGCGTCACTCGCGACAGCTTCTACATCTCAAGCAAGGTGGGCACGCATCCGAGCCGCCCTGGTGACTATTCAGCCGAGACGGCGCTGTGGACGGTCGCGAACAGTCTCGAGGTGCTCGGCGTCGACTACCTCGACGTCTGCCACCTCCACGAGCCGGAGCCCGAGCAACTCGACGCCGCGCTCGCGCCAGGGGGAGCGCTCGAGGCGCTCGTCTCGCTGCGCGAGCAGGGAGTCATCCGTGCCATCGGGATCGGTGTGCAGGACCACGAGCTGCACCGTCGTGCCGTGGCAACCGGGCAGCTGGATATCTGCATGATGGTGAACGACTACACCCTGATCCGCCAGAACGTGGATGACATGTTCGACCTCGTTCGCGAGAGCGGGGTCGGGCTCATCAACGGGGCGGCGCTTGCGCTCGGGTTGCTGTCGGGGCGCGACCCCGACTCGCTCGGCACGCCGGTCTGGAAGCCGCCGGCGGACGAGGTCGTCGCCGCCAAGCGCGTGCGCGCATGGTGTGCCGAGCGGGACGTGCCGATCCTCGCGCTCGCCCTGCAGTTCAGCCTGCGCCAGCGCAGCTTCGACTGCACGCTCCTGGGCGCTTCGACCGCGGCCGAGGTCACCGGGTGCTGGGATGCCCTGCAGGTCGAGATCCCGGCGTCCGTGTGGGACGAGCTTCCCGCGCTGCTCGACGACGTTCGGGTGGCGTAAGCGATGGGCACAAGCACAGACGTCCCCCTGGATCCTTCGCTCGTGGCGCTCGCCGCGACGGCGTCGCTGCCAATCGACCTGAACGATGAGGCGCTCGACACCCCGGCGATCCTCGTCGACCTCGACATCCTCGACGCCAACATCGAGGGGATGGCGGGCGTCGCCCGGCGTGCCGGGGTCGCCCTGCGCCCGCACGCCAAGAGCCACAAGAGCTTCTACGTCGCAGACAAGCAGCTCGCAGCGGGAGCCGTCGGCCTCTGCGTCGCCACGGTGGGCGAAGCCGAGGCGATGTGGCAACACGGTGTGGGCGACATCCTGCTCGCGTATTCGGTCGTCGGTGAACGCAAGCTCGAGCGACTTCGGCCGCTCGTCGACGCCGAGGTCGTCACGCTTGTCACCGATTCGATCGAGGTGGCGGAGGGCTACAGCCGTCTCGCTCGACTGATGAACCGGCGGATTCCGGTCCTCCTGGAGATCGACACCGGCATGCATCGGGTGGGGGTCTCCCCGGAGGACGCTGGAGCGGTGGGGGCGACGATCGCGGCGCTTCCCGGGCTCGAGGTACGCGGCATCCTCACGCATGCCGGGCACGCGCATGATGCGACCGACCAGCTCGGCATCGCGCTCGTCGCGCGCCAGGAAGCACGCGAGATGCAGGCCGCTCGCGAAGGCCTGGAGGCGCAGGGCATCGAGGTATCCGTCGTCAGCGCGGGCTCGACCATCACGACGCCATACCTCTCCGCCGCCGACGGGATCACCGAGGTACGGCCAGGTACGTATGTCTACAACGACCTGCGCACCCTGAGCTGCTTCGCTTGCACGCCCGACCAGATCGCTGCGACCATGCTCGCGACCGTCGTGAGCCGTGGCCCTGGGCGGGCGACCATCAATGCGGGCAGCAAGTCGATCACGACCTCGCGGATGACCGACTACGGCTTCGGGCGTCTGCTGGGCAGCCCGGGCACCTCGTTCTCGCGGCTCTCGGAGGAGCACGGCGTGCTCTCCCTCGCACCAGAGGACGAGGAGCTGCGGGTCGGGGACCGGGTCCGCGTGCTGCCGATTCACATCTGCGTCTGGATGGACCTCCAGCGCGAGATCTACGGAATACGAGAGGGGCGAGTCGTGGAACGGATCCGAGTGGATGCGATGCGGCGCAGTCTATGAACGAGAACACACCCGCACACAACGGCACCGGCGTCCAGGTCTGGCGACGTTCGGATGTCCGCGCGTTCCTGACCTGGCCGAAACTGCTCGAGGTCGCCGAAGAGGCACTCGTGGCCGTGTCATCGCCGTCCGCGCTGCCCGCGGTCTCCACACAGTTGCTGGTTCCAGGCGCGTCGCTGCACCTCAAGGCCGGCGCGCTGCTCGAACCACCCGTCATCTCGGTCAAGGCCAACCTGCGACCGGACAGCGGTAGCGCATCCGGTGCCGTGCTGGTCTTCGACTATGAGGGACAGCAGCTCCGGGCTATCGTGGCGAGCGGTGACCTCACCGCGATGCGCACCGCGGCCATCGCCGCCGTGGCAACGCGGACGCTCGTCGCAAAGAAAACACCCGTCGTTGCGATCCTCGGTGCCGGCCCAGTGGCCCGCTACACCGACGAGGCACTTGCCTACCTGGGGATCCCCGGCGAGGTCCGGATCTGGAGCCGCTCGCCCGAGCGCGCCGCGGACCTCGTCGCGGCCGCCACCGGTGCCGATGGCGTCGCCAGCGCTGTCGGCGTATCCGGCACTGTTGGGCATCGGGCATACGCGACCGTCGCCGAGGCCGTCGCCGGTGCCGACGTGGTCGTGACCTGCACGCCGTCCCGCACGCCGATCGTGCAGCGCGCTGACCTGGCTCCGCACGCCGTCGTCATTGCCATGGGCGCGGATGGCGCGGGCAAGCGCGAGCTTGGCGAGGGCATCCTCGATGCTGCAACGCTCTTTGTGGATGTCGCGCGTGACGCCCTGCGGGTCGGAGAGTGTGAATTCCTGCCGGAAGAGCAAGCCGGCAGGGTAACCGAACTCGGCGCGGTGCTCGCCGGCGGAGGCGCAGTCGCGCAGGTGGATGGCCTCGTGGTCTTCGATTCTGTCGGTTCGTCCGCCGTCGATGCGGCGGTGGTCGGGCTCCTGGTCGGCCAGCCGAACGACGACCGGGGCGGGCTGCTCTACCTCAACGACTGAGCTCTAACCAACTCAGCGACCGGGCTGCCACTCTCCACCCAGGGCGACGCCCGTGACCGCGAGATCGTCGTCGAATAAGGCGAAGTC
>JAUZGC010000292.1 GCA_030840105.1 Microbacteriaceae bacterium | reverse complement strand
GCTTTGTGAACACACGAATCATCTCACGGCGGTACTCGGGAGTCAGTGCAGATGTAGTCAGCGGCTTGGCTGTTCTTGCTGCCAGTTCGCCTACGGCTTCGGCAAGGGTGTCGTCCATAACTTTGCCGGCGACCAGCGCATCGAGACCTTTAACTAGCATGGGCGCGGGATTGACTGCAGTCATTGCGATCTGAAGATCCTCGGCATGGCCGTTTGAGCGTCTCAATGCAACTGCGACTCCTGCGAGTGGATAATCA
The DNA here is from genome assembly GCA_030840105.1 of Microbacteriaceae bacterium. GTDB lineage: Bacteria > Actinomycetota > Actinomycetes > Actinomycetales > Microbacteriaceae > JAUZGC01. Next base: position 2,903 of record JAUZGC010000292.1, on the reverse strand, counting down.
ATCGAACCGCGAACGCGCAGCTTGCGATATGTGCCGCGATAGCCTGCCGAAGCTCGCGAAAGAATGACTCGGGTCACCAGTTCGTTTGGTTGTAGCTTGCGGTAGTTGTCGCCTATGCCCGTGTAGAAATCACGTAGCGGGACGCGGCGTTTTCCCGAGGCGCTGGCAATTTCGATTTCCGCATTCAAACACAGCAGTGCTGGAGGCGTGTCGCCCGAGAATGCTGCCCAGCACTTGGTTCCTCCCGGCGCAACGTGGCAAAGGTCTCCGTCTTTCTTGATGCAGAAGCCGCAGGATTTCCTCCACGCGAGCGACTGGTTGTACCAGAGGCAACGGGTGTCGAGGCAGATGTTGCCGCCGTTCGTGCCCATATTGAGCAGTAGTGGGGAGGCAACGGTCCTGGCTGCTTCAACCAGGACAGGATAATGCTGCGCTAAAAAAGTCGATCGCTCGATTTCCCGCAGCGTGGTCAGCGCGCCGATCTCAGTTCCCTGCTCCGATTGGCGAATTCCCTTCAACTCAGGCAAATGGCGGATGTCGAGAACGTGATCGGGTGTAAAGAGCTTCTGGCCCATCGAAGGCAGCAGATCGGTGCCTCCGGCGAGCACGCGACTGTTTCCCGAATGCTGGTTCAGCAATCCCAGAGCATCGGGCAGAGTACGCGGGCGAAGAAGCTTGAATTCGAGGATGGTCATAAAAGCTTTACCACAGAGGGCACGGAGGTCACACAGAGGATTTCTTTTTCTGTGTCTTTCTCTGCGTCTTTCTCTGTGACCTCTGTGTCCTCTGTGGTTAAAGGTTTCATTCTGCTCGCGCCGGATCTGCCGGATGCCGCTGTGGGCCTTTGCCTTTGAACCACAATTCGCCGCCGTGTTCGCGGAAACGATTGGGAGCAGTCGGATCAACTCCCTCGGTAAGGTTCAGATGCTTAGCATTTTTCTTGGCGCGTAATGCCGACAGCACCCGCTCAGGGGTGAACGGAACCTCGTGTAAGCGGATCCCCACTGCATCGTAAATTGCGTTCGCGATAGCGGGGATCGTCGCCGCCAGTGATCCTTCGCTACATTCTTTCGCGCCGAAGGGGCCTTCGGGATCGATGCTCTCCACGATGATCGGCTCGACTTCGGGCGATTCAACCGACGAAGGGCTGCGGTATTCGAGCAGGCCGGGATTCATGAGCAGGCCATCTTTCCAGATCATTTCTTCGGTCAGGGCCTGGCCCATGCCCATCCAGACCGAACCGATGATCTGGCCCTCGACCGACACTGGATTCAGCGCGCGACCGCAATCGTGCGCCGCCCAGACTTTGTGAACAGTGACCTCGCCGGTTTCTTCGTCCACGCTAACTTCGGCGACTTGGGCTGAATACGAGTAGGCGGGCGAGGGTCCGACGCCGCCTCCTTTGTGCTTGCCGCCGCGAGCTTCGGGTGGAGGCGCGTAGGAACCCGTGCCGGTGAGAGTGCCGTTAAAATCAATCGCGGCTATTACGGCTTCTTCGAAGGTCATGGAGTCTCTTGGGCCTTCTTCTTCCTTGCGCTTTTGCTGAAGCGATCCGCGGAGGATTTGGCCTTCGACGCGGCCAGAAACTGAGGTTTGGGGTGAAGCTGATGCCCCCGCAAACACCGCGGGGGCCGGACGGGCGAGGGCGCCCGTCCCCACATGGCCTTTTTTTCCCTCATAACCTTCTTGTGTCCCCGCATCGACCTTTTTAGTTCCCACAAGGATCTCTTGTGTCCCCAGGCGGCCCTCTTGTGTGCCCACATGGCCATTGCTTCGGAACACTTTGTCATTCGTAAACACCAAGTCGTCTGCCGCGCAATTCATCTTCTTTGCTGCCGCTGACGCAATCTGTTTCTTTACTTCTTGTGCTGCGCGGAGAGTTGCATTGCCAGCCATAAAAGTCACGCGGCTGGAGTAGGAGCCGATGTCGATGGGAGTGAGGTCGGTATCCGCGGCGATGATCTTCACGCGGGAGAGAGAGCATCCGAGGACTTCGGCGGCGATCTGGGCTGTCATGGTGTCTGAGCCCTGGCCGATTTCGGATGCGCCGGTGTACACGACGACTCCGCCATCGCGATCAATCTTGATGTTGACCGTTGAATGCGGCATGTCAGAGCGGATGATGGAGTTGGCCGCTCCGCTGACGTAGTGGCTGCATGCGATCCCCAAGCCGCGCGCATTGGGTAATTTCCCTTTACGTTTCTTCCATCCTGAGCGTTCGACAACTTTCTCAATGCACTCGGGCAGGCCGTAGCTTTGCACCCGCAGGCCGTTCACGGTAACGCACGGTGGTTGCAGCAGATTGCGGCGACGAATCTCTGCGGGATCGAGATTTATTTTCGTGGCAAGTTCATCGAGCTGCGATTCGAAAGCGAAGCGGACGTTGACGGTGCCGTGTCCGCGCATGGCCCCACATGCGGGCTTGTTGGTGAGCACGCGGAATCCGTCATACTGAATGTTGGGGATGTCGTAAAGAGCGCCGAGCAGGGCGCCGGAATAGAGGATCGTAACCACGCCGTAGGAGCAATAGGCGCCGCCATCCTGCACGACGCGGGCTTTCACGGCGGTGATGCGGCCGTCGTTCTTCACTCCGGTTTTTAGATCGATGATGGTGCGGGGGCGTCCGCGATGTGCCCAGAAAACCTCCTCGCGCGTGTAGGTGATCTTCACCGGGCGCTGCGCTTTGCGGGCTGCGACCGCTGCGATGATCTCCAGCGGAATGACTTCACTCTTGCCGCCAAAACCGCCGCCGACCAGCGGCTTGATCACGCGAATCTGCGACATCGGCATTTCGAGAACGAGCGAGAGCTTGTGCTGGAGGTAATACGGAACCTGCGTGGAGGACCAGACTGTGAGGCGTCCCAATTTGCCGGTGTGCGAATCGAGTTCGAAGGACGCCAGCG
>JAUZGC010000258.1 GCA_030840105.1 Microbacteriaceae bacterium | reverse complement strand
TGACCCACGTCGTCGTCGTCACGCGCGAGATCTCATCGAGGAGTTGCACGGCCGAGACTCCGCCGCCGACGACAACAACGTGCTTGCCCGTGAACTCCTCGGCAGCGACATAGTGGGCAACGTGCAGCTGTCGTCCGGCGAAATCGAGTTGGCCGGGATAGCTGGGCCAGAGTGGCCTGGTCCACGTTCCTGTCGCATTGATCACTGCGCGCGCGGACCACGTACCGCTGCTCGTTTCAATGAGCAGCCTGCCCGCGGGATCATCGTCCACCCTGCGCACGCTCGCGACCCTGACGGGGCGTAACACCGCCAGGTCGAGCGTCGACTCGTACTCACCGAAGTACCGCGGCAACATCTCGGAACTTGGCTCGTTCGGATCGACATCCGGCTTGGGGATGCCAGGCAGATCGTGGATGCCGTTGACCGTGTCCATGCGCAGCGAACGCCAGCGATGGCGCCACGCGCCGCCCGGACCGGCTTCGGAGTCGAGCACGACGTAAGTCGGTGCCTCAAATGTGCGATCGGTCGCGTCAGGGCCAGCGGTGAGGGCGGGCACGAATCCGCGGCGTTGCAGGTGGTATGCAGCGGAAAGCCCAGCCTGCCCCGCGCCGATCACCACGACGTCGGCGAAGCAAAGCCCCGGTGAAGAGGTCTCGACTGACCGAGGTTCCGGGGCGAGTGCGATCTGGCTCACTCGATTGACAACGCGCGTGCCGCGCGGAGTGTTCCCGCAGCTGTGCTACTACCGGGGTCGTCCCTGGATCACCGACAGCGCGCGAATGGCAACATGGAGGTTCAGCCGGACATCCGGATCCGAGAAGTCCCGTCCGCACAATTCACGGATGCGGCCGAGCCGGTAGCGGAGCGTGCTGCGGTGAATGATGAGAGCGGTCGCCGTCGCGTCGTAGTTGCCGCCGGCATCCAGATAGGCGGCGAGGGTGGTGACGAGCTCGGAGCGCTTCTCTCGGTCGTGCTCCAACAGTGGCCCGAGCCATTGCTTGACGAACCCCTTGATCTCGGCGCCTCCGTCGCTGTCGTCAAGGATGCGGTCGATCCCCAGTTCGTCGTGCATCGTCACACCATATGGGTCATGAAGGCGTGACCGCACCTGGAGCGCACGTCGCGCTTCGGCAAATGAAGTCGGCAAATCCGCGGCCGTTCCCGGGCTGCCGACGCCGACGGATCCGCGAGTGTTACCCATCGTCTCCGTGAGGTCAGCGAAGAACCTCACAGCGTCCAATGTCCCGGTGATGACGGCGATCGCCACCTCCGGTCGGCGTGCCACGAGGGCAGGCACGCGCAGGCGCGCAAGCGCTTGCGCAAGCGCCTGTTCGAGCGTCGACCCGGATTTCGGATGTGCCTCCCACGCGACAAGCACGACGGATTGGGGCAGTGTGAGGTTGTAGTGCAGCACGTCGGCCCGAGTATTGGATCCCGGCACATCCGTGCCAGAGACGAGGTCATCCACAAGGTCTCGGCCGAGGCGCAATTCGACCTCTGCAAGGTTTCTGCCGTGCGAAAGCTCGATCGCGAGCGAAGTGGAGGCGTACTCGATCGCAAAGCGCTCATCCTCTCCGAGACTCCGGTCGGGGTCGTATACGCCGAGAGAGCCAAGGGTATCGTCCCGTGATCGGATCCGACTCACCTGCCAGCCCTCATGCCGGTCGCTTCCGGAGCGTGGCGCCGCGTCGCCAAAGATGACGTGAGGTGATCCGTGCGTCTTGGAGCGCTCCGTGTACGCGCGTTCATTGCCGGACGCATCCTGCACGAGCACCGACCGACGTACGAGCGAGCTGAGCGCGTGGGCGATCGCAGAACTGCCGCCACCGGAGCCGGCGGCACGCGAGATGGAGTCCCTGACCCTCTGGTGCGCGTTGAGGTGCCGGATTGTCTCCGACATGGCCGCATTGGTCTCGGCCTGGGCTTCGGTTGCCGCCCGGAGCTTGGCCAGCAGTTCATGCTCGCGCTCGATGAGCTCGGCGGTTGCGAATGCCGCACCCGTCGGCGCCGCGAGCGCGTTGAGCAGGAACATCTCGTCGGTCGTCGGCGGGCCGGGTGCAGTCAGGACCAGGCAGCCATTGACCATCGAGTTGCTCCGCGTGAACAGGGCGTACATCCATCCGGCGGGGTCGCCGTCGAGCACTCCATCATTCGGCTGCGACGCCTCCACGAGCATGTCGAGATTGCGATCCGGCTCCCCGTGCGCGCGCGTGAACGTTCCCCCTCGCACCAGATAGACCGCGGCAAGGGAGCAGTGCGAGACCGTTGTGACCCCGGACGCAGCGATGCGGACGATGTGGTCGACCGCCAGGTTCTCAAACATCTGTGTGCCAAGCACCAAGAGGTCGTACAAGCCCGAGAGCACGTTCTTGCTGTTTGAACCGCTACCGAATTCGCCTCCCAAGGGGCTCCTCCCGGTTCCCCCGAAGCTGTCGTGGCCGCGGGGCTGTGATCAACCGTACGCGCGTTGCTTTAGGCCCACCAGATCAATTTCGGAGGAATCTCTCGACCGCCCAGGCCGGTGTTCAAGCGAGCTCGCACGACAAGGCTCAGCAGTATGCCTTAGTCGAATTTCGAGGAATGGAGCGCGCAATGACCCTGATGAGCTTGGACGATTCTCGAGAGATCGATCGGGCGATCGCACAAGCGTTCGGGCCCCGGGTCATCCCGGCCGTACCGATCGAGGCCTTCCATCGCGGCGACGAATATGTCGTCGTGCTTGACGTTCCCGGAACCGATAAGAAGGACATCGACGTCGAGGTCGAACGCGATGTCGTCTCGATTCGCGTCGAACGACGCCCAGCGCACGGGCCAGACGACCAGGTCCTGATCGACGAGAGACCCAGGGGGGACTTCACCCGCCGGCTCTACCTCGGCGACCGCCTGGACAGTGATCGGCTTACCGCCGATTTCACGAACGGCGTGCTTACGCTCACGATCCCCGTGGACGCGTCGAGCACGCCACGCACGATTCCCGTCGGCTCGCTAGCCGACTCCACCAGGGCCGACACAACGCCGACCCTCCCTACGAATGCGTGAGTGAGAATCATGGCAACCATAACCAACCCTGCCACGACCGAATCCCCTGGGATCGGTAGCAGCAGCCACGTCCTCGCGGTAACCGACGATTACCGGTCGGCCGAACAGGTCGTTCGCAAACTTGCGGATGCTCACTTCCCGGTCGAGCACGTCAGGATCGTCGGCGAGGATCTCCGCGCGGTCGAGCAAGTGACCGGCCGGCTGACGTTCTGGAATGCCGTCGGCAGGTCCGCGCTGACCGGCGCGATCGCAGGCCTCCTGTTCGGCTGGATCTTCGGCCTGTTCGCCTGGATCACTCCGATCATCGCTGGCATCCTTCTCGCACTTTACGGACTCATTACCGGCGCGATCATCGGTGCCGTCTGGGGTGCGATCTTCTACGCGATGGACGGCAGCCGCCGGCAATTCTCGTCGCTTTCGACGCTTTCTCCGAGCAGGTTCGAGGTACTCGTGGATGTCGCATGGGCAAACCGGGCACACGAAGTCCTCGCCAGCGAAAGCAACAAGTCCACCGACCACCCCCTGGAGTCATGATGGGAAAGGCAGTAGGTATTGACCTCGGAACAACCAACTCCGTCATCGCAGTATGGGAAGGCGCGGAGGCCAGGGTCATCCCGAATGCGGAAGGCTCGCGCACGACGCCATCCGTCGTTGCGTTCACCCAGAACGGCGAGCGCCTGGTCGGACAGCTGGCCAGGCGCCAGGCGATCCTCAACCCCAAGGCCACGATCTCGTCGGCCAAGCGCTTTATCGGCCGCAGCTTCGATGAGATTTCGGAGGAGGCCAAGGCAGTCGGCTTCGATGTCGTGGCTGGCCAGAACGGTGAGGCGCGGTTCAACATCCGCGGCAAGCTCTATTCACCGGAAGAGATCAGTGCATTGGTTCTGCGCAAGCTCGTGGATGACGCGAGCAAGTTCCTGGGGGAGAAGGTCACCGAGGCCGTCATCACGGTGCCCGCATACTTCAATGACGCCCAGCGCACCGCTACGAAGGATGCCGGCAAGATCGCCGGACTCGATGTGCTGCGCATCATCAACGAGCCGACCGCTGCCGCTCTTGCCTACGGCATGGACAAGAAGGGACACGAGTCGATTCTCGTCTTCGATCTCGGTGGCGGAACGTTCGATGTGAGCATCCTGGATGTCGGTGACGGTGTTGTCGAGGTCCGATCGACGGCCGGCGACACGCATCTCGGCGGAGACGACTTCGACCGGCGGCTCGTCGACTTCCTCGCCGACAAGTTCCAGAAGGACACCGGCGTCGAGCTGCGCCAGGATCCGCAGGCGCTGCAGCGGCTGTTCGAAGCGGCAGAGAAGGCGAAGGTCGAGCTCAGTTCGATTTCCCAGGCCCAGGTGAGCCTGCCGTTCATTACGGCGACCGCGGACGGACCACAGCACCTCACGATGACGGTCAAGCGTTCCGAGTTCGAGAACATCACAGCCGACCTCGTAGAGCGATGCCTCGGACCGGTTCGCCAGGCGATGGCGGACGCGAAGATCACCGAAAACGACATCGATGAGGTCATCCTTGTCGGAGGGTCGACCCGTGTCCCCGCCGTCCAGAGCCTGGTCAAGCGGCTCACCGGAGGCAAGGACCCGAACATGACCGTCAATCCGGACGAAGTGGTCGCCGTTGGCGCCGCGATCCAGGCCGGGGTGCTCAAGGGCGAAGTCAGCGACGTTCTCCTCCTGGACGTGACCCCGTTGTCACTCGGGCTCGAGACCCGCGGCGGGGTTATGACGAAGATCATCGAGCGCAACACGACAATTCCGGCGCGGCGAAGCGAGACCTTCTCCACCGCGGAAGACAACCAGCCCTCGGTCGAAGTCGTGGTGCTGCAAGGCGAGCGAGAGCTCGCAGCGGACAACCGTGTGCTCGGCCGATTCCAGCTCACCGGGATCCGCCCGGCGCCCCGAGGCGATCCCCAGATCGAGGTGACCTTCGACATCGACGCTAACGGTATCCTCCACGTGACCGCACGTGACAAGGACACCGGGGCCGAGCAGAGCATCACGATCAGTGAGAGCTCGAACCTCGACCAGGCCGAGATCGACCGCATGGTTGCGGAAGCCGAGAAGAACCGTGTAGAGGACGAACGGCTGCGCCAGGACGTCGATGCGCGTAACGAGCTGGATGCGGCGGCGTACCAGGTCGAGCGGCTCCTCGCCGAGCTCGGTTCGGACGTGCCTGAGCACGAGCGGGCCAGGGCCGAGATGCTGATCGGTCAGGCACGGGAAGCGGTCGAGAGGCAGGCCCCCGCTGGCGAAGCACGCGAACTCACCAGTGAGCTGCTGCAAGTTCTCCAATCGCTCGCCGCCTCGCGCAGCTCCGAGCCCTCCGGCGCGTCAGGAGGAGGCCCGGCCGATTCGGCCGCAGCTGGTGGTTCGGACGACTCCGACGAGGTCGTCGACGCCGACTTCACGGTATAGGGACCGACATGGACGACCCGGAAACGCTGGACGGGGAGCAGAGGCCGGATGCGCCCGCGGCGACTGCTGAGAAGTCCGCCGATGCAAAGGCCGAGGCCAGGGTTGCTGAGGCCGAAGACCGATGGCGCCGTGCGGCGGCCGACCTCGACAACCAGCGCAAGCGGTCCGTTCGCGACCTTGAAGATGCACGAAAACAGGAACGCGCTCGCGTCGCGAGCGCGTTCCTTCCCGTGCTCGATGACCTCGAGAGGGCTCTCGAATTCGCTCCAGACGCGAAAGACCCACTCCTGGTCGGCATCGATGCGGTGCTCCAACAGGCGGTCCACACACTCGCCCGGCTCGGCTATCCACGGATCGACGCGACCGGCGCTCCGTTCGATCCACGCGAACACGAGGTCGTCAGCGTTGAACGCAATTCCGCGCTGCCTGCGGGCACCGTCGTGAACATGGTGCGCCCGGGATATGGCTCGGCGGGCAATGTACTCCGGCCGGCGGCGGTCGTCGTCTCGGCTCCGGAGGAGTGACCGGTGGTTCAGGACCTCTACGAGACGCTCGGTGTCTCCCGGTCCGCGGATGCCAAGCAGATCCACAACGCCTATCGCAAGCTGGCGAGGAAATACCATCCAGACGTCAACAAGGATGCCGGCGCAGCGGACACTTTCAAGGATGTGGCTTCCGCGTATGAGGTGCTTTCCGACCCGGAGAAGCGCGCGCAGTATGACAGGTTCGGCCCCGACTTCCGGCAGTATGCGAACGCGCGGCAGGGCCAACC
>JAUZGC010000009.1 GCA_030840105.1 Microbacteriaceae bacterium | reverse complement strand
GGTTGCTCCGGGTGTGGCGTCTGGCCCTGGCGCTTATCTGGGTCAGGGGGAGCAGCGGATTGCGCTTGGGAAGAGTCCGCAGGATGGCTCGGTTACTCCGCAAGCGACGCAAACTCGGCAGCTGGTTTCGCCGATGTCGTCGTGGATGGCTCCGGGGGTGCAGGGGTTGGATGTCAGCGGTTGGCAGCCGACCGTCGACTGGCAGGGGCAGTGGAACATGGGTGCCCGTTTTGCCTATGTCAAGGCGACGGAGGGTATGACCTACGTCAGCTCGAACTTTGGTCAGCAAACTGCGGGAGCTGCCGGCGTTGGGATGATTCACGGTGCGTATCATTTCGCGATTCCTGCGGTTTCCTCTGGCGCGGCGCAGGCGAACTACTTTGTCGATCACGGTGGCATGTGGACCGGAGACGGTAACACGCTGCCGCCGTTGCTTGATATCGAGTACAACCCGTACCCGCAGTACGGGGATACCTGTTACAACATGCGTGGCACGGCCATGGAGAACTGGATCCGCGATTTTTCGAGCACGATCCTGGCGCGGACGGGTCGGCTCCCGGCGATTTACACCACTCAGGGGTGGTGGAATCTGTGCACTAATTCCGACGGTGGTTTTGGTGCGAATCCGTTGCATGTTGCGCGGTATTCGACCTCGGTGGGGACCATGCCTGCTGGGTGGAACACCTATCAGATTTGGCAGTACAGCAGCAGTGGTCCTTTCACGGGTGATTCGGATGCCTTCAACGGCAACCAGGCCGACCTGAAGAACTTCGCGACGTTCGCAGATGGTCACGGTGCTGCGCTGGAGAAGTCCAGTGCGAGCGCAATGGTCTACATCGTGAATGGGAAGACGAAATACCCGATACCAGACCTGCAGACATACTCGCTCTACGGGCAACTCGGTTCGATTCACACCGTGACCCAGAGCTATCTCGACACCCTCACAACCGGGACGCCGGTCGGTCGGTTCATGCAGTCGAGCAACGGATCGATTTATTACAACGACGCTGGAAATCGCTTCCATGTGCCCTCATGCGCCATGATGGCTGATTACAACGGCGGTACCAACTGCGCAGGCTACGTGCCGCTGCCAGATAATCAGATAAACATGTATGCGTACGGCGGTGAATTGAGCAATGCCGTACGGACGACCTCAGGCAAAAAACTCTACGTCAGTGGTCAGACCGTCCGAGAATACTTTGACCCAGCGTCGCTCACCTCGGCTGGGCTGACGTCGGCTATCACCCCGCTGACGGATGCCGCAGTGGCCACGTATGCGCGCGCGGGCGCCCCAATCATCCGACCCGACGTCATCGTGGTTCGAAGTAGCGACGGAAGCGTGTTCCTTTACACGCAGGGCAAGCTGCTCCCTATCCCTGCCTCAATCAACGATCAAAATGTTTGGTCCCGTACGATTACGGCTGCGACTCTCGACAGTACGAGCGTGGGCCAGCTTCAGGTTGGACCGCCGTACGTGGGTTTCGTCACGAACCCGGCCGGTACTCAGAAGTATTTGGTGAACTCCGCGGGCAAGCTCCCGCTGACAAACCCTGCGCAATGGCCAAACAGCTACGTCGTGTTCTCGGATAGCTTGCTCTCGCACCTCGCATCCGAAGGGCCGATCAGCACGCCCATCTTCCTCAAGAGCGATAACGGAGCCATGATCTATCGGTACACCTTGGCCGGTGCACGCGCTGTTCCCAACTGGTCCACATTCGTCAGCCTCAACCGCGACGGGGCGCAGGTGACCTCGCTGACGGCAGCCGTGCTCGACGCGTTGCCAAAGGCCGCGGCACTGCAGCCCCTCCCTTCGCAGGTCGTGACGAATTCCAGCCCGACCGTTTACGTGGTCGACGGAGCGGATAACCTCATTCCGATCGAGGACTTTGCCGTGAGCAGTCAGCTTGGGATCAACGGTTACACCCGTGTCGACGACAGCGCGTTGACTCTGTACACGCGCTCCACGACATCACTGACGCCGGTCGTGACGTGTGGCTCGATCAAGTACCTGGGACGCTCCTCGACGATCGTGCCATTACCAGCGAACGCGAGCACTGCGCAGCTGCCAACGACTCAGTTGGCGCCGTCTACGTGTGCTGCCCTCGGCATCCCGGTTGCCGGTACGGCGACCCTGAGCCAACAGGTCTTCGTCAAGACGTCTGCGTCTGCCATGGTCTACTTGCTGCAAGGCGGAACGAAGCGACCGGTGGCCTCGTGGAGTGCGCTGATTGCAGCGAATGGCGGCAGCTCGGACGTGGTGATCGCGACTTACGGGGCCTCGGCTCTCAGCTCCATACCGACGGGAAATTCACTCGGCTGAGCCGACGACCCAACGATCGAACGTCTAGCGACCACCCGCCTCTTCCCAGACTGGTTTGCGAACCCCTACAGTCCATACGGAGGAAGGTAGGGGACGTGGATCAGTTCAGAATCGTTCGAACCATGGGGGCTGCGATCGTAGTCGCGCTCCTTGCGGGATGCGTGTCATCGCCGACACCGCAGGCGCGCCCGAGCTCGAGTGCCGGCCAGAGCGACATCGGAGGCGATACGGCGGCTGCGCCCGTTGTCAGTACGCCTCAGGCCGTGGTGAGCGTGGGTGACCTTCCCGTGGGCGAGACGATCCTCGGGCAACTCTCGTCACAGCGAGGGGCGAAGGAGGTGGGTCCCTATACCGTTCCGGGCGATCAGGCATTTGCTGTGGATGCCGTTTGCGTCGGGTCGGGGAGGGTGGAGATTTCGATCCCCGGCGTGGGCGGCTTCCCCGTTCACTGCGACCCAGACGGAAAGGATCCAGGGGTCAAGAACGTGTTTCGCATGGGCGTCGCCACGACCGTGACCGTACGGGGCCAGGGCGACAACAGCCTGCTCTGGGGGATCGCCGTCACGGCGATTCCGTAGGATCGCTCGCGCTACAGGACCGCCGTGTAGTGTTCCACGACCGGGAAGGGGTCGTAGAAGTGGTGCAGGAGGGCGCTCCACTCTTCGTATTGCTCCGACTGCCGGAAACCAATTGTGTGATCCTCCAGCCGCTCCCATTCAACGAGCAGCAGATAGGTGCGTGGCGACTCGATCGAGCGCGACAGCGAGAGGCTTCGGAAGCCAGGCATCGATGCGATGATCGGCCGTGCTTCGATGAACGCCAGCTCGAAGTCGTTTTCCTTGCCCGGGATGACCGGCAGCAGTGCATGTTCGGTGATCATGCGACGAGTGTCCCACCTGGCGCGGCAAATGAGGGTCACGCGCAGCGAAGTCACGAGTTTGCGTAAATCTGTCAATAAATGTTCCGCTTTTACGCAAGGGGTTCGTATGATTGCGTCATGTCGAAACGATTGGCCGAAGTAGCCGTCAAGGTCGGGGTCAGCGAAGCAACGGTCAGCCGCGTGCTGAACGAGAAACCAGGCGTTTCCGATCGAACTCGGCGCGCTGTCCTGACGGCGCTCGATGTGTTGGGCTACGAGAGACCGACCAAGCTGCGCGGGGAACGCGCCCGTCTGGTAGGCCTCGTCATGCCGGAGCTGCAGAACCCGATCTTCCCTGCCTTCGCTGAAGTCATCGGGGGCGCGCTCGCCCAGAACGGGTACACGCCGGTCCTCTGCACCCAGACCGCCGGCGGTGTCTCCGAGGCGGACTACGTGGACCTCCTGCTTCAGCAGCGTGTCTCCGGTGTGGTGTTCCTCGGAGGCGCGTACGCCCAGCGCGACGCAAACCACGAACACTACGAGCGACTGCGGGAGGTCAACCTTCCGACGGTTCTGGTCAACGCGCCGATCGCAGACTTCGGATTCGCCACGGTTTCCAGCGATGATGCGGTCGCAACCGAGCTCGCCATGGACCACCTGCGGCAACTCGGTCACACCAGAATCGGCCTGCTCGTGGGCCCGCAGGATCACATTCCGTCCCAGCGCAAACTGGCCGCCGCACGCAACCTGGCCGAATCCTGGGGCATGCCGCTTGACGAACTGGATGTCGCGCACTCCCTGTACTCGCTCGAAGCCGGCCAGGCCTCCGCGAGCAAACTTCTCGCTCGCGGTGTGACGGCGATCGTCTGCGCGAGTGATCCGATGGCGCTCGGCGCGATCCGGGCCATTCGCCGAGCCGGGCTCAGCGTGCCAGGCGATGTTTCGGTTGTGGGATACGACGATTCAGCGCTGATGAACTGCACTGAACCGGCTCTCACCACAGTCCGCCAGCCGATCGAGTCGATGGGCCGGATGGTGATCGAGCTGCTTATCCGCCAGATCTCCAGCGATTCGGCAATCTCTGACGAACTCTTCTTCGAACCAGAACTCGTCGTTCGGCGCTCAACGTCGCCCGCGCGGCGCTAAAGCGACTCGACGCTGCGCAATTCTGCGCAATTCTGCGCAAGTAAATTACGCTTGTCAGGTTCTTGCATTCATTTGTTCCAAAGGTTACGTTGAGTTCGGCAACCAGGAATGCGGCCCACGCGATCCTGAACTGTCACCGCTCGTTTTCATCGGCGGGTGGCTCGACATCAGATTTGGATTTCAACGTGGATTTCTCTCTGTCAACGACCGAGGCGTCGGCGGTTGCAACGCGTCCCGCGATCGCTCCCTCGGACTCGGATGCGCTCTGGTGGCGTAATGCCGTCATCTATCAGGTCTATATCCGGAGCTTTGCAGACGGCAATGGCGATGGAACCGGCGACCTGGCTGGGGTGCGCGCACATCTGCCATACCTGCGGGAGCTCGGGGTGGATGCCATCTGGTTCACGCCCTGGTACGCCTCGCCTCTCGCGGATGGCGGCTATGACGTCTCCGACTATCGGCAGATCCATCCCGCGTTCGGTGGGCTGGCTGACGCGGAGGCGTTGATCGAGGAAGCGCTCGCCCTGGGCATCCGCACGATCATCGATGTGGTTCCGAATCATGTCTCCAACGAGCATCCGTGGTTCCAGGAAGCGCTCGCCGCGGCCCCTGGCTCGCCGGAGCGCAAGCGCTTCTGGTTCCACCCTGGCGCCGGCCCCAATGGTGACGAGATGCCGACCCGTTGGGTGTCCAACTTCTCCGGCGACACCTGGACCCGGACAACCCAGCCGGATGGCACGCCCGGTGAGTGGTACCTTCACTTGTTCACCCCGGAACAGCCGGACCTCAACTGGGACCACCCCGATGTCCGCCGCGAGCACGAGGACATCCTCAGGTTCTGGTTCGACCGTGGCGTCGCCGGAATCCGGATCGACTCGGCCGCCCTTCTGGTCAAGGATGCGGCGCTGCCCGAAGTGCCGGAGAACCCTCGCCCCGGGGAGCACCCGAACACCGACCGCGACGAGTTGCACGACATCTACCGCAGCTGGCGCGAACTGGCGGACTCGTACCCGGGCGCGCGGGTGCTCGTCGGCGAGATCTGGCTCCCCGACACCAAACGCTTCGCGATGTACCTGCGACCGAACGAACTGCACACCGCGTTCAACTTTGACTTCATGGCCAGACGCTGGGAGGCGCCCGCGCTCCGGCAGTCGATCGACGCGACCCTCGCCGCGCACGCCCCCGTGCACGCCCCGGCGACCTGGGTGCTTTCCAATCACGACGTCACCCGACCCGTCACCCGGTACGGCCGGGAGGACTCCTCATTCGCGTTTGCAACCAAGCGCTTCGGGATCCCGACCGATCTCGACCTCGGCACGCGACGGGCGCGGGCGGCGGCGCTCCTGACTGCCGCGTTGCCCGGCACGCTCTACATCTATCAGGGCGATGAACTCGGCCTGCCCGAGGTCGAGACCCTCCCCAGGGAGGTGCTGCAGGACCCCATGCACTTTCGTTCCAACGGAATCGATCCAGGGCGTGACGGATGCCGCGTCCCGCTGCCCTGGTCCGGAAGCGTCGCGCCGTTCGGATTCAGCGCATCAGCGACGGTCACGCCGTGGCTGCCTCAGCCGGCCTCCTGGGCTGCACTCACGGTGGAGGCGCAGGAAGGTGATCCGACATCCATGCTTTGGCTCTACCGGAATGCGCTGCGCATTCGGGCGGCGCTCCCGTCGCTTGTCGACTCGGACCTCGCCTGGCTCGACAGCTCCGACGAGGTCCTGGCCTTCTCTCGCGGCGACGACTTCGTGAACATCACGAACCTGTCCGACGTCAACATCGCGCTCCCACCGGGTGCGGATGTTCTTCTGAGCTCGTTGCCGCTCGACGACGGACGGCTTCCCCCAGACTCCACGGCGTGGCTTCGCACACAGCAGTAGCCACCGGAGAAGTGTTGTACTGCTTGGTGCAGCGCTCATTCGAACCACCTGAATAAGAAGGGCAAGACAATGAAGTCACCAATAAAGGTCCTGTTGGCCAGCGCGGGAGCGCTTGCGACGGTGATCACATTCGCGGGCTGCTCCGCGAGCCCCGGCGCGGCATCCAACGAAAAGGTGAGCATCACCGTCGCCAGCCTGATTCCGGGAAGCAGCAAGGAGGCGTTCGCGGCCTTCAACGCCCGCGTCAAGGAATTCGAGAAGGCCAACCCGAACATCACCCTCAAGACCGAGGAATACCAGTGGACGGGCCCGACATTCTCCACCCAGCTCGCCGGTGGCACCCTCCCCGACGTATTCAACGTCCCGTTCACGGATTCGAAAACGTTGCTGCAGAACGGCCAATTGGCTGACATCACCTCAGAAGTGAAGGCGCTTCCCTACGCCAGCAAGTTCAACAAGAACGTCCTGAGCGTCGCCGAGGATTCCTCGGGCAAGATCTACGGGCTGCCATACGGCCCGTACGCGATGGGGCTCTCGTACAACCGTGCCATCTTCGAGAAGGCCGGCCTCGACCCGAACAAGCCGCCGACAACGTGGGATGAGATCCGCGCTGACGCGAAAATCATCTCCGAGAAGGTTCCTGGGGTCGCCGGCTACATGCAGATGACCTCGAAGAACACCGGCGGGTGGGAGCTGGCGACGACGACGTACGCTCGCGGTGGCCGCCTCGAGACGACGGACTCCTCCGGCAAGACCACCGTCAAGACCGACAACCCGCAGACCAAGGCTGCACTCCAGTTCCTCAAGGATGTGCGCTGGACGGACAACTCGGCAGGCAGCAACTTCCTGCTCGACTGGAGCGGAATGAACCAGGCGTTCGGCGCAGGGCAGGTCGCAATGTACCCGAGCGGGTCCGACGTTCTTACGTCGCTCGTGCAGACGGACAACGTGTCCCCGAAGGACTACGGACTGACCACGCTGCCGCTGACAGGAACGGGCGCCGGAGTCTTGAGCGGTGGAAACGTCGCCGCGGTCAGCGTCAAGTCGACGGCGGCCCAAAAGGCTGCCGCTGTGAAGTGGATCGACTTCTACTACATCCAGCAGCTTGTCGACAAGACGCAGACCGTCGCAGCAGCCAAGGTTCTTGCCGCGAGCAACCAGCCTGTCGGTGTTCCGACCCTGCCCGTATTCGACCAGGCGACCTACGACCAGCAGCAGCAGTGGATCAAGTCAGAGGTGAACATCCCACTCAGCAATGTGGCACCGTTCACGTCGAAGATCTTCTCCTCGCCGATCGTGCCCGAGCCGAACAAGAACACCCAGGAGCTCTATGGAGCGCTGGATGCCGTTGTGCAGGCGGTGCTGACCGACAAGAATGCAGACGTTGACACCCTTCTGAAGGGTGTCGACAGCCAGATTCAGGCGCTGGTGGACGCCGGAAACTAGTCCGGACACGCTGCGGGTTGGCGGGGGCATCGCCTCCGTCAACCCGCAGCATCCACATATCTAAGGAACCACACCCTGATCTAAGGAACCGCACCGCACATGACCACTCTGGAACGACGCACCGAAGGGCAATTGGAACGACGCCCAGACGGGCAGCGCCGACACCGATATTCACCCGTGACGTGGGTGCGCGGGGGAGGGCTGACCAACCTGGTCTTCCTCCTGCCGCTTCTTATTGTCTTTGGAGTCTTCTCCTGGACACCCATCGTCGAGGCTGTCGTCATGAGCGTGCAGCACACCAACCTGGTGACACCCGCGACGTTCGTAGGGGTCAACAACTTCGTTCAGGTCTTCAAGGATCCGTTGTTCTGGACGGCAGTGCGCAACACCGGGCTCTTCGCCCTGCTTGCCTTGATCTTCGGATACCCGCTGCCGCTGATCCTCGCGGTGTTGATGAGCGAGGTGAGAAAGGCGAAAGGCCTCTTCAGCGCGCTCGCATACCTGCCCGTCGTCGTGCCGCCCGTCGTGGCGGTGCTCCTGTGGAAGTTCTTCTACGACGCCAGCCCTACTGGAGTCTTCAACACTGTTTTGCACTGGGTGGGCATCGCCCCCCAGCCATGGATTCAGAACGCCACAAGCGCGATGCCCTCCCTTGTGCTTGAGGCGACATGGGCGGCGGCTGGCGGAACGATCATCATCTACCTCGCTGCACTGACCGGAGTCGCCCCGGAGTTGTACGACGCCGCTGAGGTCGACGGGAGCTCCATCTGGCAAAAGATCTGGCACGTGACGCTGCCCCAACTCCGTGGGGTGCTGCTCGTGACGTTGATTCTGCAGATCATCGGAACCTCTCAGGTGTTCCTCGAACCGTTCCTGTTCACCAACGGCGGCCCCGCAAACGCAACGGTGACAATCCTCCAGCTCATCTATCGCTACGCGTTCGAGAACAGCCTGGGCGGTAATTATGGGGCGGCGACAGCACTGAGCATCTTGCTCGCGCTCTTCCTCGCCATCCTCTCGTTCGTCTATTTCCGCATCACCAAGTCCTGGAGCGACAATTGACCACCGGCGCGCTAACCTCAGAACTCGTCGCTGACCCCGGGCCGGAGCGCGCAGCGCCGCCCACGGCCACGCGTCAGGCAAAGCGCGGCAAGAGCCGCAGTCCAGAGGATTCCGCGGATCGGGGCATCGTCTCGGCGAACGACTGGCGACGCCCCCGGATCAAGTGGACGTGGCGGGTGAGCCATGGCATCCTGCTCGTGCTTCTCATCATCGTGGGGCTCGGCCCGCTCTTGTGGCTGGCGAAGTCTGCGATCACGCCGACCGTGGACACCCTGCAAAACCCCATGGCCATCTTCCCCCATGGCGTCGATTGGTCGACGCTCTCGAACGCCTGGAACAAGGTCGGCATCGGTGTGCAGTTCATGAACACCCTGTGGATCGCGGTCGGTTCCTGGTTCCTGCAGCTGCTCGTCGCCACTACTGGCGGCTTTGCGCTGGCGATCCTACGGCCCAAGTACGGCAAGATCATCAACGCGCTGGTGCTGAGTACCCTGTTCGTACCCGCGGTCGTGCTGTTGGTTCCGCTCTACCTGACGATCCTGCATCCGCCGCTGATCAACCAGTCGCTAATCAACACCTATTGGGCGGTCTGGCTGCCTGCTGGCGCCAACGCGTTCAACATCCTGCTGGTGACGCGGTTCTTCAACAATCTGCCCCGCGAGGTCTTCGAGGCGGCCAAGACGGATGGCGCTGGCCCGTTCCGGTTGTTCTGGTCGGTCGTCCTGCCGATGTCGAAACCGATTCTCGGTGTCATCTCCGTGTTCGCGATCATCAACGCGTGGAAGGACTACCTCTGGCCGTTCCTGGTGCTCCGCGATCCCGGCGTCCAGCCGCTTTCCGTGCGCTTGCCGTCGCTCCAACAAGCCATCCAACTTGACGTGTACCTTGCGGCGCTCGCCATCTCCACACTGATTCCGGTCGTGTTGTTCTTGATCTTCCAGGGGATGTTCTTGAGAAGCGCGGGACTGGGCGGAGCGGTCAAGGGATAGTGGCAGACCGGATGCCGCCGGCACGCGTCCTCGTAACGGGGGCTGCCGGCAGAATTGGTCGCGCGACGACCGAACTACTGCTCAACCGGGGAATCCGGGTGACTGCACTCACGATCCAGGATGACCAGCAGATTCGAGCGGACCGGGTCCTGGTGGGTGACGCCACCGATCCGGCGGCGGTGGCTGAGGCGCTGGAGGGTGTCGATGCGGTCGTGCACCTGGCGGCGATTCCTCACCGCGACGCCGGTAAGCCGTACGACGTGTACCGCACGAACGTCACCTCCACGTTCAACGTCTTGTCGCAGGCGGGCGAGCGGGGGATTCGGCGGGCGGTCATCGCATCCAGCATCAATGCGTTCGGGGTACCGATGAACCATCACGACGTTGCGCCGGCGTACTTCCCGATCGATGAGGAGATACCAACCGATATCGACGACTGGTATTCGCTGTCGAAGCAGGCGGATGAACTCACCGCCCGCATGGTCGCGAGACGGTGGGGTGTCGATGTTGCTGCGCTGCGCTTCCCGATTGTTGAATCCGCCGAGGCGCTGCGGCGAATCAGTGCACTCGCCGAGCTCGACCCGGCGTCTCGGATGCGCGAAGGCTGGTCATACCTCGACCTCAGAGACGCGGCCGAAGCGGTGTACCGGTCGCTCATTGCGGAGTGGTCCGGCGCGATCGTCGTCAGCCTGTCGGCGCCCGACACAGTGATGGCGCGCCCGACGGCCGAACTGGTTCGCGAGTTCGCGCCCGGCGTTACCGTGCGGCGCCAGCTGACGGGGCGCGAACCTCTCATCGACACGAGCCGCGCGAGGGACATCCTGGGCTTCAGGTCCCAGCATTCGGTGCACGACGAAAGGCCAGACGCATGACGAGAACCGACACTTTTGCTCAACCATGGGCGAGCCGGGAGGACATCCGTATCACCGGCGTGCGCGCAATCGCGACCGCTCCGGAAGGGATCCCGCTCGTGGTCGTGCGCGTGGATACCAACGTCGACGGGCTGTACGGTCTGGGATGCGCAACCTTCACCCAGCGTTGGCACGCCGTCGTTTCCTTTGTCGAGGAGCACCTCTCCAGGCTCGTGACTGGTCGCTACCCCGGCGACATCGAGGATCTCATCCGCCTCGCCAAGTTCTCCGCGTACTGGCGTGAGGGACCGGTGAGCAACAATGCTCTCTCGGGCTTGGACATGGCACTCTGGGACATCGCGGGCAAGCGCGCCGGGATGCCGGTGCACGAGCTTCTCGGGGGAAAGCTGCGCGCCGCGGCGGACACCTATCTGCACGCCGGAGGAACGACGATCGAGGCGACCATCGACCAGGCGGCGGAACTGCGCGAGCGTGGATGGCGGCACGTGAGGCTGCAGGTCGCTCAACACGGCATCGGCACCTACGGAACGCCCAGCATCCCCGGTGAATACGCCGACTCTCCGTATCCCGCGGGCTGGAGTGTGCAGGAGTATCTGCGCACGACGCCGCAGCTCTTCGAGCGTGCGCGCGCCGAGTTGGGCGAGGAGATCGAGTTCCTCCATGACGCCCACTCGCGCCTGACGCCCAAGCAGGCGGTCCTGCTCGCGCGGCGACTCGAGCCGTATCGGTTGTTCTTCCTTGAGGATGTCCTGGCGCCGGAACTCTGGGACCGCCTGCCAGAGGTGCGCGCATCCTCGCCCGTTCCGATCGCGGTCGGCGAGCTCGCCACCTCGATGACGGATGCCGTGCGGCTGGTTCGGGATCGGAGCGTGGACTTCCTCCGCTGTCACATCTCGGCCATCGGCGGTCTGACGCCCGCGCGCAAGCTCGCCATCCTCTGCGAAGCGAACGGCGTCAAGACGGCCTGGCACAGCCCGGGTGATACCTCGCCGATCGCGGTTGCCGCGAACGTGGCTCTGGATGTCTCCTCGGTGGCTTTCGGCATCCAGGAGACCCACGAGTACAACGACGCCACCTACGACGTCTTCCCAGGGGCGCTTCGGGTCGAGGCCGGGTGGCTCGTGCCAAATGACGCGCCAGGATGGGGAATCGAGCTGG
>JAUZGC010000239.1 GCA_030840105.1 Microbacteriaceae bacterium | reverse complement strand
TCTTTTTTCCTCCGCGACCCTTCGGTTTTTCCTCCGCGCAGGCAATTTCCGTTCGGCGACGACCATGCGGGCTGTCCCGCTCGAGGTTTGGCTTCCGGGTATCTCCCTGGTCATCGCCGCCGGCAGATTCCAGGCCCCTTTTCTGCTCAGTGTGGATCGCGCGACCAGGCTATCCCCAATGTGCTGCCAACGGCTCCCCGCCAGTAGATGGTCCAGCTTCTCCGCCAATTAGGTTGTCCAAGCGAACGAAGTAGTCGGAAACTGATACGGCGAAGGTCTTATCGTCAACGTATGGCCACACCTAACTCGTCCCAAGCAGCCATTGGGCTCGCTGAGCTGGGACAGCGCATCTGCATCCTCGGACCATCGAACAGCGGCAAATCGACGTTGGCCGCAGCTATGGGGGACGCACAGGGCTTGCCCGTCGTCCACCTCGACGTAGTTCGGCACATCCCAGGAGCCCAGTGGGTCGAGCGGGACGCTGATGAGTTCGGTCGGCTTCACGACGCTGCCATCGACGGTGAGGCCTGGGTCATGGAGGGAAACTACTCCCGGTGGCTCCCGCAACGCCTCAATCGGGCGACGGGTCTGATCGTCTTGGACGTCTCCACATTTACGAGCCTGACGCGATACCTCCGCCGGACTCTTCTCGAACGAAATCGCCATGGCGGCATCGAGGGTGTGGCGGACCGCCTGAACCTCAGGATGATCCGCTGGATCGTCGGCCAGTCCCGAAAGAACCGGGCGCAGTACAGGGCGAGAGCTCACTCAACAGAGATCCCCGCAATCCTGCTGCCGACGAGGAAAGCGCTCCGCCGCTTCTACCACGAAGAGCATCTCTGACGATGAGATGTCGCAGACGGGCCCGATAGGTCTTCCTCTCTCTGGCCACCACGAGCCATGCCGCCACGTAGATTGTCCCGACCTATGAAACGGACAAATTTCGTGGCGGAAAGACAATCTACGGCGACGGTCGACACTAGCCCCATCTCACTTCAAGAGTGTGGTTTTTTACCCCTGATAACCGCACTTATCCGGACTGACCGAATCATGGCCGCACCGACCTCTACTGATGGAAGTGCGACGCCGCCGGTCGCGTCACCCACCAAAGCGTTCCGCACCGCCGCAAGTCCAGGGGCTGCACCGAGTGCCCCCGCGAAGACCGAATTCTCTCTGCCGGGACCTAATACAAGTCAAGCCCTGAAGGCGGTGAAGTCACTCGACTTCACCGCCTTCTGTCATTGGTCGCAGGAAAGTATCAAACCGGTGAGAAAATCGCTGCTTCCCGAGATTCGAGCTCCCCGGTCCGCAACTGGGATCAACGCTGAGAAGAAATCTCAAGTGTCTTGAGAAACTACACACGCTGGTCTCAAGTAGATGAGACAAGTCTCAAGATGCGTGATAATTCACAACGTGTGATGTCTCACTCACACCACGTGCACTCTCCTCGTGCCGCCCTTGACCCCGTCGGGGTCGCGCAGTAGTTTCCAAGTATCGACAGGGAGAAGCGCTCATGGAGCCCGAAGAGAACAAGGCACTAGTGCGCCGGTTCTACGCTGAGATCGATGCCGGCAATATCGATGCGATGGACGAGCTGGTTGCTGAGAACTACATCGACCATAACCCGGCGCCGTTTCCCGGGCTACCGGCCGGGCGGGACGGCCTGAAGAAGGCTTTCGAGATCTTCTGGAATGCCACTCCCGGTCGGCACGAGATCGAGGACCAGATCGCTGAGGGCGACAAGGTGGTGACGAGGCTGACGGCGTACGGCCGTCACGAGGGGGACCTTCCCGGTCCGCTACCCGCCACGGGCGTGGACATCCGCGAGACGGGGGTGGCGATCCACCGCATCGAGAATGGCAAGCTCGCCGAACACTGGTCGGACAGGAATGACCTCGCACTGATGCAGCAACTCGGCGTCATCACGCTGCCCGGACCGTGACTGCCCCGTCTGGCTCAGGCAAAGGCGCCGACCGAGTAACCTCGGCGGATACATCCGGAGCGGCGCCGCCATGCCTTCAACGCGGAGGCTGCCAGCCCAGCCGTCACATCGAAATGACGCCGCGAGTGCGGTGACCGACGGCGATCGACTCGCCGGAGATGGCTCCGGAGATCGGGGAGACGAGGAAAGCGACCAGGTTCGCAATGTCGGATGGGCTCGACTCGCCGCCCTTGCCGTGCTCGACCTCCGACTTGGGATCCTCACGAACAATCCCGGGACTGACAGTGTTAACAGTGACCCCTGTACCGACAACGGAATCCGCGAGGTTCTTCGCCGTGATGATCAGGGCGGCGTTCCGCACCGATCCGGCGATATTGCCCGTCATGAACGCGTTCTGACCGCTGATGCCGACGATGCGTCCATAGCCCGCTGCCCTCATGATCTCCAGCGACGCATTCGCGACGCGGAGGAACGCGAGCGCCTTCGCATCGACGGCTTCAAGCACCTGAGCCGGATCGGAGTTTCGCGCCGGATCGAGGGTTCGGGCGCTCGGCGCAGCGGAGACGACCACTCCGTCCAGCCGACCGTGGCGCGCAAGCACCTGCGCAATCGCGTCGGCGACAGAAGAGTCGTCGCGCGCGTCGAGCACGATGCCACCTTCGCCTCGACGCGACGCCGAGACGACGATCGCACCTTCGGCTTCCAGGCGCCCCACGACGGCCTTGCCGATCAGCCCACTTCCTCCGACGACGAGCACGACACGTTCCTGTAGCTGCAGATCCATGTCTCCAACCGTATTACCGACGCGCGGTGCTCTTCCTGAAAGGCTCCTTCGCTGCCGCGACCAGCCCTGCCGTGTTCTCACGCTCTCTGAGATTCGTTCAGAGTCGATGCGAAGAAGGGCATTCGGCTTGCGAGCAGTCGAACGTCGGTCGAGGTCCGTCCATAATCGCCTCGATCGCGACTGGATCTGGCGCATGCTTTCCACCGAGGCGTATTGGCATCGCTGGAGGACGCGGCAGCAGGTCGAGCAACAGATCGATGGCTCGTGGCGGGTTGTCGGCATCTACGATTCCGAGACCGGCGCCCAGCTCGGTTTCGCGCGCGCCATGTCTGACGGCGTCAACGACGCCTACCTGGCCGACTTAATCGTCGACCCAAACGCCCGTGGGCACGGAGCCGGCAAGCTACTCGTGCGAACTATGATCGACGATGGCCCCGGCGCCGAATTCCGCTGGACCCTTTTTACCGGCGATGCGCACGGCCTCTATGAGCAGTTCGGATTCGTCGCGCCCGACTCGACTGCGATGGTCCGGCCGGGTTCCCGCACCGTGCGGCCGTAAGGTCGCGCCGGTTACGTCGGACGCTGGTGCCAGACTGAGAACGTGCTGCTCGACGCGCTCGTGAACACAGCTGACACCGTCGCATCCACCAGGTCGCGGCTGGCGAAAGTCGACGCGCTCGCCACCCTGCTCGCGAAGCTCGCGCCCGACGAGATCGCGCCGGCCGTCGGATTCCTCGTCGGCAAGCCGCGGCAAGGTCGCGTTGGAGTCGGCTGGCGCGGTGTCTCCGCCGCGATGGGATCGCCTGCGGCCGCCCCGAGCCTCACCGTCGCAGACCTCGATGCGCTTCTCGACCGGCTCGCCGCGACATCCGGTGCGGGCTCGGGCGGGGACCGCAGCCGGGAGCTCCGCGACTTCGCTGAGCGCGCCACCGAACGCGAACAGGGCTTCGTGATGCGGGTGTTGCTCGGCGAGATGCGTACCGGGGCGCTCGAAGGGGTGCTCGCCGATGCGATCGCGCGCGCAGCAGGCCGATCGGGCGATGTCGTGCGCCGCGCCGCGATGCTCTCCGGCGACCTCGGCGAGACGGCGAGACTGGCGCTGTCAGGCACCCCCGCCGACCTCGACTCCGTCGGGCTCGTGGTGGGACGCCCGGTGCTGCCAATGCTCGCGGCGACGGCGGCGAGCGTGTCGGCCGCCCTGGCGACGTCGGGGGAGGCATCCGTCGAATACAAGCTTGACGGCGCGCGCATCCAGGTGCACCGGGCGGGCGACGACGTGCGCGT